>JAPLDV010000472.1:0-5084 GCA_026391235.1 Bacteroidia bacterium
CCTTTAATGGGAAAATGCGATTCAAGATTGAACTTCCGGCCGATATGGATGTCAAAGGGATTGAAAATGCAGTAATGATCCACGAACTGACCGAAAAACATCTTCATGGATCCAAACCCAAAAAAATCGTGGTAGTGCCAAAGCGCATCATTAATATCGTATTTTAAATTCCAAACCGCATGCCATCAAAACCAAAAAGTAAGGCAACCAGATTAGTTAAGAAGGAATTAAAATTTGTTAAGAGGGAATATAAGTTACTTAAGAGAATTTTCAAAAAGAAAAAGCACGCTATTTGGACCGCTTCGGTCGGTTTCGGTCTGATCATGCTGGGTTGGGTAGCCGGTCATCTCAACTGGGAATTGATATTCAACAAGCAAACTATTACGGCTCCGATAATTGTTCAACCGATAACCTATGACCGTTTTGAAATGCCGATTGATTCATTTGATCTTGAGACCATTTCGATCCGGCCGAATCAGCTTCCATCTGAAATTCTTCTGGAAAGGGGTGTCAGCCTGGGCACAATAGACCGGATGGCAAAAGAATTCATGTATGTTTTCGATTTACGTAAAATGAAAGCCGGCAACCGGCTGAATTTCTATTATTCGCCCGATTCGTTGCATCAGCTTAAGTATATGATTTATGAGAAAAGTGTTTCACAATATGTTGTTTATAATTTCAGGGATTCGTTGCAGGTGAGCCTGAAGCAGAAGGAAATCATAACCCAGGTATGTTATACCGAGGTCGTCATCAAGACCAACCTTTGGGATGCATTGGTAGCTGAAGGCATTCCCATTTCAATGGTAGTTGAGATTGCGAATGTTTTCCAATGGATGATTGATCTTACTTCGTTGAACAAAGGAGATCGTTTTGAGTTTATATATGAAAACCAAACAATTAATAATGAATCTATTGGCATTGGAAATTTATTTGCTGGCAAATGTCTTTACGGTAAAAGGTGGTTTGAGGCATACCAGTTTGAACAAAATGGCACCTCCAGCTACTTCAACGAAAAGGGAGAAAGCCTAAGGCGTGCGTTCCTGAAGGCACCCATAAGCTTAATCCATATCACTTCGAGGTTTACAAACAGCCGGATGCATCCGATTCTAAGGATCCGCCGTCCGCACTTTGGGGTTGATTACGCCGCATCAACCGGAACCCCGGTTGTAAGTATTGGTGATGGGAAAGTGATTGAGAAGGGCCACAACGGTGGTGGTGGCAACACGCTTAAAATCAGGCTCAATAGCACTTTTACCACCGGATACATGCATCTATCGCGTTACGGAAACGGTATTGCCGTTGGATCAGCCGTGAAGCAGGGGGATGTTGTCGGCTATGTAGGCTCAACTGGATTATCCACAGGGCCGCACCTTGATTTCCGGATCTGGCAAAACGGAAAACCGGTTGACCCCTTAAAGGTTGAGTCGCCTCCGGTTGAGCCGGTTGATCCAAAACTCCGGACAGCCTACGATTCTATTGTTAAAGTTTACCGGGCTGAATTTGAACGATATAAGAAAGAGGGTTTAAACTCTCCAGATATGTTTTAATGGTTTCCGGGTAATGCCGGTGTTCCAGCTGATGGATCCGGTTTGCCAGATCTGCCGGAGTATCATCCGGAAGTACTGGGCATTCAGCCTGAAACAGGATTTTGCCATGGTCATATTCTTCATCGATCAGATGTATGGAAATTCCTGATTTTTTGCACCCGTCGCGGATTACAGCCTCATGAACCTTCATACCATACATCCCCTTACCTCCATAGTCAGGAAGCAATGCAGGATGGATATTGATGATTCTCTGTGGAAAAGTTATCAACAGGTAATCAGGGACCAGCCACAAGAAACCGGCAAGAGCCAGAACATCTATGGCTGCTTCTTTCAATACCTCAAGCACCCGCCGTGTTTTATAAAAAGTATTCCGATCAAAAACCATGACCGGAACAGAAAGATTTTTAGCCCTTTCAAGCACATAAGCCTCAGCATTATTCGATAAAACCAACTTCACCGAATGAGTCTGATCCATTGAAAAGTAGTGGATAATCTGTTCAGCATTAGACCCGGAACCTGATGCAAAAATTGCTATATTACTCATTATTTTATAGTTGCCGCAAATATTTCGAAGGACATAAACCTTTTCAACCGGCCATTAAAAATGAAAAAATAACCAGTAATTTTTTTGGTCAAAATAAAAAAACTCATTTTTTTTGATAATCAGGATGAGAAGTGCTTTATTTGCAAGGCAAAAATTTTCAGGATTGCTGCTTAATTTATTATTAATTAAAACTTTAAAGCTATGTCAGACATTGAATCCAGAGTTAAGGCAATTATCGTAGACAAGCTGGGCGTTGACGAATCTGAAGTAACCCGCGAATCCAGCTTCACCAATGATCTCGGAGCTGACTCACTTGATACGGTTGAGCTGATCATGGAATTTGAAAAGGAATTTAACCTTGCTATTCCGGATGATCAGGCAGAAACGATCGTAACCGTTGGTGATGCGGTGAAGTACGTTGAGGAAAACACAAAAGGGTAACTTAACCATAATTTTGGGTTAGGAATATGGCATTAAAACGGGTAGTTGTAACAGGTCTCGGTGCGTTGACACCGATAGGTAATACAGTACAGGAGTTCCGCGAATCACTGTTTAATGGTGTTAGCGGGGCTGTTCTGATTACCCGTTTTGATACTTCCCTTCACAAAACGAAGTTTGCCTGCGAATTGAAAAATTATGATGCAGGCAATTTTTTTGATCGTAAGGAAGCCCGGAAACTCGATCCCTATTGTCAATACGCCATTATCAGTGCTGATGAAGCGATCAGGGATTCCGGCCTTAAACTTGAAGAAATCGACAAGGACCGGGTTGGTGTAATTATGTCATCAGGTATTGGTGGCATGGGTACTTTTGAAGATGAGATAGCCGCTTTTGCCACTGGCGATGGCACCCCCAGGTTCAGTCCGTTTTTTGTCCCCAAAATGATATCGGATATCGCTTCCGGGCAAATCTCGATTAAGTACGGTTTCCGCGGCCCCAACTATTCCACTGTGGCAGCATGCGCCTCATCGACCGTCTCTTTGATCAATGCATTCGATCACATCCGCCTCGGCCGGGTCGATGTCATGGTTGCTGGTGGTTCCGAAGCACCGGTTACACCAGCAGGATTGGGCGGTTTTAATTCCCTCCATGCCTTGTCTACCCGAAATGATGATTATCAAACAGCATCCCGGCCATTTGATTTAGACCGAGATGGCTTTGTAATGGCAGAAGGTGGAGGTGCTTTGATACTCGAAGAATATGAACATGCAATTAAACGGGGTGCTAAAATCTATTGTGAACTCGTTGGAGGAGGCTTATCAGCTGATGCCTTTCACCTTACTGCGCCCCATCCTGAGGGTTTGGGCGCTGCGCTGGTAATGCAAAACGCATTGGCAGATGCAGGCTTAAACCCGGAAGCAATCGATTATATTAATGTTCACGGCACTTCAACGCCACTGGGTGATGTGGCCGAACCTTTGGCTGTTCTTTCTGTTTTTAAAGAACATGCATATAAACTCAGCATTAGTGCAACCAAATCCATGCATGGCCATTTATTAGGTGCCGCCGGTGCTATCGAAGCCATTGCCTGTATTTTCGCAATCCTGGATAGCAAAATCCCGCCAACAATCAATCATTTTACCGATGATCCGCAGATTGACAGCAAACTGGATTTTACATTCAATAAAGCTAAAGAACACGAAGTCAGGTATGCGCTAAGTAATACATTCGGATTCGGCGGCCATAACGCTACCGTCATTTTTAAAAAAATGGATGCCTGACCCGTGAAGGGCTCTCCAAAAAAGATTTTCTATTTCCGCATGATCCGCATTCTGGGCTTTTTACCCGGAAAAGTGGGACTGTATGAACTTGCTTTTATACACAAATCAGCATCTCTTTCCGACTCCAAAGGCAATCCGCTCAATTACGAACGTCTCGAATATCTTGGCGATGCTGTCCTGGGTGTGATCATTGCCGAATTCTTATATCGCCAATTTCCCGACCGGAATGAGGGATTTCTTACGAAAATGCGATCCAAAATTGTTAACGGCGACAACCTGTCGATGCTTACGCAGCAAATGGGGCTCAGCCAATTATTGGACAACCGGATTCAGAACGAACAAGCCAACCGCCATATACTCGGCGATGCTTTCGAAGCCTTGATCGGAGCCATATACCTGGATAAAGGCTACAGGAGAACCAGGAGATTCGTCCTTCGCAGGGTCATCCGAAAACATATCGACCTGATTGAACTTGAACGGAATGAAACCAACTTTAAAAGCCAGCTAATTGAATGGGCTCAGAAGAACCGGAAGGAAATCACTTTCTATACAGATATAGAACCGTATGATCCCACCCTCTTTATATCTTTTGTCGGCATTGGTGATACCTTGTTTGGAAGTGGTACCGGAGCTTCCAAGAAAGAGGCCGAACAAAATGCAGCTCTGGAAACCCTGAAAGAACTGAAAGTATAAAATGGATAAAACACGGAGATTTCCCCTATCGCAAAACACCGGTTCGCCGCTATATGGAAGGAAGGACAATGGTTGACGGCTTATCGTCAGGTTGATTTTCTGTTGGCAGTTTCCGTTCAGGATCAGGGGGATCAGTATCTCGATGAGCTTAAAAATACAATAGGTACAAAGATCCGGCAGATCAGGGGGTTATTCAAAGTGCCATTACCATCCTTTTGCTATCTTTGATGGCATGAGGAGAACCTTTATCTGGATTTTGTCGATCGTCAGTTCTGCTGCGGTTATTGCCCTCATATTCATCCAACTCATCTGGGTGCAGGATGCATTTGAGGTTCAGAAACAACAATTCAACTTATTAATCAACAAGAGTCTGGCCCAGATTACCTCAAGACTGGAACTTAAGGAAACCATTAACCAGATCCAGGGGGAGCTGGTTCGATCCGGTGACAGCCTCGGACTGAGCAGACTGAATCTTCCCAAATCCCTCACCACAACTGATGACAATCAAGTTTATGATTCTCCGGAAATCAACCAAAGCCAGTATTCTTTTCAAGACCTGGATCCGGGCAATATAGAAAC
>JAPLDV010000472.1:5092-11332 GCA_026391235.1 Bacteroidia bacterium
TATTTCAGGGGATACGGCAATAATAGTTTCGGGAAATTCGCTCTATCAAAACGATTCTTTAGGAATCCCGGGCCGATCCTCAAAACCGCGAAGTGTATCCGATCAAACCTTCAGCCTTTTGATGACCACAAAGAAAGTTTATATCGAAAAGCTTATTAACCAGATCCTGCAAAACGAAGGGCGGATAGAGGAAAGGTTAAGCTATTCAACACTTGACAGCCTGATTCGTGAGGATTTCGATGAAAAGGGTATTGCACTGCCTTTTGAATTTGCCGTTCGAACGGGAAATGTAAGGTATACCCTTCGCAGCGTCAACTTCAACCCTATGGTTAAATTTCAAATGTATAAATCCTTACTTTTCCCTCATGATGTTAGGACTTCTCCGAATTTTCTATATGTATATTTCCCTACCCGCGAGAATTACCTGTTCCGGTCTGTAGGAACCATGGCAGGAGCCTCACTGACACTTGCCCTGATTATCCTGATTATATCATCGGTAGCTATTTATGTCATTTTCAGGCAGAAAAGGCTTTCCGAGATCAAGAATGATTTTGTCAATAACATGACACATGAACTGAAAACACCGATTTCAACCATTTCTCTGGCTTCGCAAATGCTGACCGATAAAAGTCTGAGCAATGATTCAAAAAACCTGGAACACATATCTTCACTGATTCAGCAGGAAAGCAAAAGGCTCGGAAATCAGGTTGAAAAAGTACTTCAGATGTCGATTTTTGAAGAAGGGAAAATGAGCCTGAAAATCCAGCCGCTTCATTTCGACAATCTGGTCCGGCAAGCTGTTGAGAAAATTTCACTCCAGATCCAAAAAAGAAACGGTTTTATTGAACTCGACCTCAGCAGCGGGGAAGATCCGATCAACGGAGATGAAACGCACCTTACGAATGTAGTATTCAATCTGATTGATAATGCCATGAAATACTGCCAGAACGATCCCGCAATCAAAATACTGACCCGCTCAACTTCCAGGAATATCCAGGTAAAGATCAGCGACAATGGTATCGGTATCAGCAAAGAATATATCAAAAAGATTTTCGACAAATTCTTCAGGGTACCCACCGGGAACGTTCATGATGTTAAGGGATTCGGCCTTGGATTAAGCTATGTGAAAAAGGTTATCGAACAGCATCACGGAACAATTTCTGTTGCCAGCGAACCAAATTCAGGCACTACCTTTACCCTGATCATTCCAAAAAATCACAAATTATGACAACAAGCAGCAGCAGAATTCTTCTGGTTGAGGATGATGTTAATCTCGGCAGCCTTCTGCGGGAATATCTAAAAGCCAAAGGTTACAACACCAACCTGGAAACGGATGGTGAGAAAGGATTCCGGGCATTTAAAAAAGAGCATTTCGACCTTTGCATCCTGGATATCATGCTTCCGGTAAAAGATGGCTTTACACTCGCCAGGGATATCCGTATCCAAAACCCGGAAATTCCAATCATCTTCCTGACTGCAAAATCGATGAAAACTGATATTCTCGAAGGCTTCCGGGCAGGGGCTGATGATTACATGACTAAACCATTTAGCATGGAAGAGCTCCTGCTGCGTATTGAGGCTGTTTTGCGCCGTACCATACGGGCAGAACAGCAAGAAGTATTCAGTTTGGGTAAATATGATTTTGATGCCAATAAGCAGCTCCTGACCAGTGTTGGCAAAAACATAAACCTGACCACCAAAGAATCGGATCTTCTTAAGATGCTCTGCCAGCATCCCAACCAGGTGTTGGAACGTAATTACGCTTTAAAATCAATCTGGAAAGACGATAATTACTTTAACGCCAGAAGCATGGATGTATATATCACCAAGATCAGGAAACATTTGAAGGATGAACCGGAAATCCAGATTATAAATGTTCATGGAAAAGGCTACAAACTACTGATTGAATCCCACTAATCAAGCTTCAATACAGCTAGAAATGCGGATTGAGGAACCTCCACATTCCCGATTTGTTTCATCTTTTTCTTTCCCTTTTTTTGCTTTTCAAGAAGCTTGCGTTTCCTTGTGATATCACCTCCATAGCATTTTGCTGTCACATCCTTGCGGAAGGCCTTAATCGTTTCGCGGGCGATTATTTTTGCTCCGATAGCAGCTTGTATGGCGATATCAAATTGTTGCCTTGGTATTAGTTCACGAAGCTTCTCGCACATGCGGCGACCAAACCGGTAGGCGTTTTCAAAGTGTATGAGGGTTGAGAGAGCATCCACTGATTCACCGTTCAGCATGATATCCAGCTTGACCAGTTTACCTGGCTTAAAACCGGTTTGGAAATAATCAAAAGAGGCATATCCGCGGGAGATTGATTTCAGCTTATCATAAAAATCGAAAACAATCTCCGCAAGAGGCAGTTCAAATGACAGTTCCACACGGTCCTGAGTCAAATATACCTGTGATCTGAGCTCACCTCTTTTATCGAGGCACAATTTCATAATGGCGCCGATAAATTCGGGCATAGTAATAATCTGAGCCTTAATATAGGGTTCCTCGATATGGTCTATTTCAGTAGGATCAGGAAGCCCGGAAGGATTATACACATCCATTTTTTCACCCTTCCGTCCATATACATGATAGAAAACGTTTGGAACCGTTGAAATCACGTTCATATCGAATTCCCGGTCGAGCCTTTCCTGGACGATTTCCATGTGAAGGAGACCGAGGAAACCGCATCGGAAACCAAAACCAAGTGCCGCGGATGATTCGGGCTCATACGTTAGAGATGCGTCATTCAGCACCAGCTTTTCAAGTGCATCCCTCAAGTCCTCGTAATCATCGGTATCGATCGGGTATAATCCTGCGAAGACCATCGGTTTAACCAGTTCGAACCCCGATATTGCCTCAGTGCAGGGGCGGTCGACATGGGTAATGGTATCTCCTACCTTTACCTCTTTAGAAGCCTTAATTCCAGAGATGATATATCCGACATCACCAGTGCCAAGAGTTTCCTTCGGATACAGACCCAAACGCAGAACACCTATCTCATCGGCCTCATATTCCTTACCTGTATTAAAAAACTTTACATGATCGCCTGTATGGATCTCTCCGTTCATGATTTTAAAATAGGCAAGCACACCACGATATGAATTAAATAGCGAGTCAAAAATTAATGCCTGAAGAGGAGCTTTAGGATCACCCGATGGGGCAGGGATTCTTTCAACGATTCGTTCAAGAATCTGATTCACCCCGAAACCGGTTCTCCCGCTGGCTTGAATAATATCCTCCCTTTTACATCCAACCAGGTCGATAATCTGTTCGGTAACTTCATCGGGCATAGCTGCCGGAAGGTCCATTTTATTTAAAACCGGAATAATCTCCAGATTATGGTCCATTGCCTGGTACAGTACAGAGATCGACTGAGCTTGAATTCCCTGTGTTGCATCAACCACCAGTAATGCCCCTTCACAAGCGGCAATGGCACGGGATACCTCGTATGAAAAATCAACATGCCCGGGAGTGTCAATGAGGTTCAGAACATAATCTTCACCGTTTGTCCGGTAATTCATCTGGATAGCATGGCTTTTTATGGTAATGCCTCGTTCACGCTCCAGATCCATATTATCAAGCACCTGCTCTTGCATATCTTTGCCGGTAACCGTATTTGTGAATTCAAGTAAACGGTCGGCCAAGGTGCTTTTCCCATGGTCAATATGGGCAATGATACAAAAATTCCGAAGGTTCTTCATGAGTTACGAGCGGGGCTAAATTTGGCGCAAAGATAAGTGTTTGCACGGATTTTATCAATAGCCAGGTTTCGGGTGTTGGGTTTCAGGTTTCAGGTATCGGGTTTCAGGCAGTAGGCGGTGGCTGTACGTTTTGAGTTAACCTTAGATTTGGCATTTACCAAACGTAATCCTACTTTCCGACACCTGAAACCTGAAACCTGATACCCGATACCTATTAATTCCGTTTCACCGCTATCCCTGATATCTCAACCTCGGCGTCCATAGGGAGGCGGACTACTTGCACTGCTGCACGGGCAGGGAATTTCTGGTTTTTGAAGAAAGGGGCATAGGAGTCGTTAATAGCCTTGTAATTATCCATATCGGTCATATATATATTGACCATAACCAGATCTTCAAAGCCAAGGTCATTCTGTTTAAGTAACACTCCGATATTCTTCATGCACTGTTCAGTAGCCTTTTTTATATCTCCTTTGATCAGTTCGCCGGTGTCAGGAACGCGGGGAATCTGACCCGAGAGGTATAACGTTCCATTGACCATCACAGCCGGAGTATAAGGCGCAATGGGCTTGGGTGTAACATCCTGCGCCACTGAGGTGGAAATTCCAAAAAACAAATAACAAAGAACAAAGAAGACAGATTTCATGGGATGGGTATTATTGTTTGATCAGACGCGTTTTTCCAATTTCATTACCTTGCTTATCATGGGCCATCAGAATATAGGAACCCGGCCGCACCTTATCAAGATTCAGCTGCAAATTAACATCCGACCCACCGGTGGTAAAGGTTTCCTCCAGAATTTTCTGACCGGTAATAGAGTAAACCGAGAGCGTTACGGCACCGGCTTTCAACATAGATAAACGCACAACAGCCTGCTTGCCTGCAGGATTGGGGAATATGTTCAGGCCAGTTGGAGACAGAAGGGAAACATCGGTACTCAATGAAGCAAAGTTACTAAACACCTCTTTCCTGACATTATTCCAGCCAGAAGAGTAATTCCGGGTAATGCGCTGAGTGAGATTATTTCCGGAATAAGTTAATTCAAAGCTTGTTGCGGAAAAAATAGTCCATACATTTAAAATGCTATACATCTCCGTCTGGTACAATGTTGCATTACCGTGAGAATCAAAAAGGTAAGTGAATCTTTGCATAGCCAACCATTGTCCGGGTCCAAGAGAGAGATACGTTGTTGTCACATGGGAGCCATTGTCCTGGTATTCATAGGTGTTTTTTCCCGTCAAGACCCAATCAGCTCCACTATATGAGTAATTCAATGATTCCGAGACGCGGTTGTTTGCCCAGGTATATTCTTTTTTCAAGATGTACACCCAAGCGTTATCCCATGTTTCCGATATGACAGAAGTATAATTCTGCCCGGTTGCAGGATAGGAATAGGTTTCCCTCATGCTATTCTTCCAAACTAATGTTGTGTCGTTCCAATTCTTATAAGTCATTACCTTGACCCGGTTTCCATCCATTTCAAGGGTTATCTGGAAGCCATTCTGCAAAACCCAATCGGTACCGTTCCATTGTTCGGTCCTCATTTCCTGCGGGAACCTGTTGCTGTAATAGGTCGTGATGTCGCGGGATTGGTTCATCCATGACCCGTCGACAAACACCTGCGAAATGACTTCCGTCTGGTCGTGTTGATCGTTGTAAGAAAAAAGATTCCTGGTTTTATTTCCATTCGTGGTATACTCAATGGAAGCTGGTTCCCCGAAAGGGAAATAGCTGGTTTCTACAGTTCTGAAAAGTACCCAATCCGTTACCCAGTTATATTCAACGGTGTGTTGCGGGTAACTACCGGTAAGGCCCGACTTAAGCTTAACTGTGTTATTCTTGATAGATTCTTTCAGCAAAAAGGGCATGTTTTTCTCTTGCGCCAATGTATTGGCAGAAAACAGCATAGTACAGATAGCCAGGGTAATTCCAATTTTTTTCATGACTTTAGAATTTAATGTTCTTTTTATCGCCAAACTAAACAAAGGTATAAAATAAATCCCCAGACAAGATATCCGGGGATTTATTGAGGTATTATTCCAATAATGGCTACATCATTCCACCCATACCGCCCATACCGCCCATACCCGGGTTACCGCCGCCATGATCTTTTTCTTCAGCGATTTCGGCAATCAGAGTTTCGGTGGTAAGGATCATTCCGGCTATTGAAGCCGCGTTTTCGAGAGCAACGCGTGCAACTTTTGTCGGGTCGATAACACCGGTTTCGTAAAGGTTTTCATACTTTTCAGTACGGGCATTAAAGCCATAATCACCTTTCCCCTTTTTCACTTCCTGAACGATTACGGAGCCTTCAACTCCGGCATTGGCCACAATCTGGCGTAGTGGCTCTTCGAGAGCACGGCGAACGATTGCAATACCGGTTGTCTGGTCCTCATTATCGCCTTTCAGTCCATCAAGAGATTTAATTGCACGGATATAGGCTACTCCGCCGCCAGGTATAATTCCTTCTTCCACTGCGGCACGTGTAGCTCTCAAGGCTTCATCAACCCGGGCTTTTTTCTCTTTCATTTCAATTTCCGAA
>JAPLDV010000822.1 GCA_026391235.1 Bacteroidia bacterium
AATCGCTTCGCCCCGCTGGGCATGATTGGGAAGTTGTACATCTGTATTCGGTTTGAAATACAGTGTTTTTTCCTCAGCAGAGGCCGGTTGTGACAGCACTCCGCTTCCCCAACTCGCCAGACGGCGGTCGGGTTTGTCGGCGACATAAACCGGATCACTGAACCCCTGGCTGCCGCTGAGATAATGGAGTTTCAGATAAATGCCTTTCTCCAGGAGAAAATCGGAATACTTTCTCAGGTCGGATTCCCCATTGGGAAAGACATCCTTGCGTAACTGCCAATTGCCCTGATTGGACGGCCAAAAATCACCTCGCCAGGTATTGGTGAACAGGTAAATCTGTTTGGCTTGAATTTTCTGAGCAAAACTGACACCGGCGTATAAATCCTGAAGGTTTTCGGCCTCCAGGATAAACTGGCTCTGGTCGGCATACATCTTCTGCCACTGCGCAATCCATTCCTTGGCCCGCGGGTACGTCCACTCTCCTGGAACCTTCGGATGGGGGAGGCCTTGTTCAGCCCAGATACGAATGATGATATCATCCTCCCTTCCCGCCTCGGCGGCATAATAGAGGGCAAAACTGCCGAAAGGATTGGATGGGTGACGATTCCACAGATACGGCCAGGAAACACGAATTTGACCGGCTCCGCGGTCAATCTGCGTCATATAGTCGGTTTCCATCACTTTAATACCCGACTCGGCATTCATATCAAAATGCAGCGACAGCTTGCTGTCAGGTGATATCCCTCGAAGTTCCTGGAGGGTGAGTCGAAGATACTCTTCTGCCCGGTGAATTGAAAATAATACCTGATACTTTTTGTCGGTCGTACCGGCAAGAAGACTTTTCTGGTCAATAACCAGTTCATTCAAGGGTATCTTCTTGCCGCCGATGTCTTTCAGGTAAAAACCGTCTCCCGGATTCCGGGTATCCAGAAGTTCTTTCTGACTGGAAATGAGCTTTACCGAGGAGGGTTTTCCGTCCGGGCCAAATTGAAGCTGATACATATCGGTCTGGAGCTGACCAGATGCTCCAAAGAGAATGCAGGGGAAAAATAGAAATAGTATACATCCTGTCAATATTTTCCCACGCTTACCCATCTCTGTCCTTTCCTTTGAATAGAGGAGGATGAAATATCCGTTTCTCAAAAGCGTACACAACTTTACCAACCTTCAGCCCGATATCGGCCGCCAACATATGTTTATTTTATCAAATCCCGGTTCTTCTTGACAAACAGCAATGACTTGAAAAACAATGTACCAACGGCTTGTTTTGTACTCTAATCCGATGACCCGACAATTTGTTTTTCACAGACCAGTTTGATTATGGTATCCAATGGATTGCGATCTTCCGTCTTTACACGAATATCCAGCTTGTCTTCATAGGGTTCGATGCCTGCCGATCCGCCGGTCAAGACTTCACAGGACAGGATTTTGGCTGGGGCAGGTATCGCATTGGACCGACATTCAGTAGCAGATTGCCGTCACCGCAACCGGACATCACCAGTTTATCGATGCACTCTTTTAAGGTAAACATCTGGCCGTTCGGCTTCCATGACCACTGGTCTCCAACCAGTGTAATGCAGGATTCCCATGGCCGATCAGTCTGGTACTTGCCAACGCGCTGCTCAGGAGTATCGAAGTCTGCCCAGTATTTTTCGGGACCTTTATTATAACTGCCCAGGATGGCTAATCGATTATTGACTAATATCCCCGGCTGAAGTTTTCGAGCCATCGTGAGTAATTCATCAATGTGCCAGTCTCTTTGAAGATCACTTTGGCCAAAACTATCAAACCACAAAATGTCAATCTTGCCGTAATTGGTCAGCAGTTCACGAATCTGCTCCGTCATGAATTGATTATACTTTGAATTATCTCCCCTCAAATAGTCGGGGTGGTGCCAGTCACGTTGAGAATAGTAAACGCCGAACTTCAGTCCTCCTCGGCGACAAGCCCCGGATAACTCCTTCACAATATCCCGTTTAAACGGAGTATTCATAATATTGTAATCGGATACCTTCGTATGAAAATTTGAAAAGCCGTCATGATGTTTGGCCGTAAAAACCATATATTTCATGCCGGCTTCTTTAGCGATCTTTACCCACTGGTCGGCATCAAACTTGACCGGGTTGAATTCTTTATATAGATTGTCATAACGCTCTGCCGGAACAAGAAGCCTGTCCCATCCGGTTTCTATTGGCGATCCGCCGCCGCCAATGTCAAAAGGCCGTTTCGCACCCCTACACCAGCTCAATTCGCCGCCGGTTAAACTGACCGGCCCCCAGTGGATAAACATCCCAAACCTGGCATCACGAAACCA
>JAPLDV010000536.1 GCA_026391235.1 Bacteroidia bacterium
CTAAAGAGGCTCAAGCGGAATCCATAATTCATGCTGAAGGAATTGCTGATTTTCTGTTCATTGGTCATATAGATCCCACTCTCAAGGGCCTGCTGCGGCTCGATATGTATTCCAACCATGGTGGGATCCGAATCAGTGCCCGGAGTAAAGTTTCCCGGGTTAAACTGATGATAGGTTGAATTCCATCCAAATCGGACCTGGTTGTTGGCATTCGGATACCAGCCATAATCCTGCTTCAGGTGGTAATCAAGGATCCCGGAGGTCAGCTTGAATGAGAAATTCCCGAATGCCACCTTGAAACCATACCTGTAATCGCTGTAAATGGCCGAAGTGTTTAAAAACAATTCCTGATTGAAAGTATGGTTCCACCGGAGGGTGAGCGTATTGTTACCGGAGTCGAATCCAACCTGCTTTAAATCGAAAATGTCCATACCCATATATCCGGATAAAAAGAGCCGGTCCTTTGTGCCCAGAATATAATTGGCCTTGAGATTAAGGTCATAGAAGTACAATGTAAGGCTGTCAGCCAGGTCGTTTACGGCTTTCATGGCGATATCGGCATACGTGCGCCTTCCGCTGATCATGATGGAAGACTTGCCTTTAACCAGAGGGCCTTCCACGGTAAGCCGTGATGAGATCAGTCCGATGCCTCCGGTAACCCCCCATTCCTTTGAGTTCCCGTCCCTCATCCGGATATCAAGAACAGATGAAACCCGGCCGCCGTAAGGTGCCGGAATACCACCCTTATACAGTTTAACATCTTTTATGGCATCTGAATTAAACACCGAGAAAAAACCCAGAAGGTGGGATGCATTATATACTGGTGCTTCATCTAAAAGAATGTGATTCTGATCAGCCTCGCCTCCCCTGACAAAATAATTGCTGCCGCCCTCACTGCTGGGGCTCACCCCTGGCAGGAGCTGTATGGCCTTAAGAATATCCCTTTCGCCAAATAGGACCGGTACTGTTTTCAATTGCTTGATATCCAGTTTTATCGCACCCATTTCCAGACTTCTTACCGTATTTTTCATACTTTTGCCGGTAATTTCCACTGTTCTCAGCGTTGTCGCTTTTGGCTTGAGTTCTATATCCCGGTTAGCATCGGATTTCAGGTTCAGCTTTAATGCAACAGTCTCATAACCAAGATATGAGTATTGAACGGTATAATTTCCGGCCGGAACTTTAACCGAATAAAAGCCATATTGATTAGTAGTGGAACCGGTATTCAGTTCAACAATCGCCACATTGGCGAATAAAAGGACTTCGCCGTTCGTTGCATCCTTTAGGTACCCGCTTAACGAGTACTGGACCTCTTCATCAGCAGCCAGTTTAACTGGGATCAGCCAGACAAAAGCAAACAGACAGAATGACAGGAGTTTTAATTTCATGAATTTTTCAAATTAGCATTTTAAAAAATGGGCATAACAATTATTTCAATACATAAAGAAGGCGCAAAGGAAATGGACCCTCAGGCTTTATCAAAGGAGAAAGTGATTAGCGGCGGTATAAGATGATAAGCGGCTCTGTCTAAGACAGGTCTTTAAGTTTGCCGGCAAACCTGCGGCTGATTTCCAACGGTTGGGGCAGGTTTTTCAGGTAAGCCACATGAGGGGTGTTGGGCTTCTTTTCAATGCGGTCGATATGGTCGATGTTAATGATACACGACCGGTGAATCCTGATAAAGTGATTACCCGGAAGTTCTTCCTGCCATTGCTTCAGTGTTTTCAATACGACGGAACACTTTCCTTCCAGGGTAGTGATCCTGGAATAATTCCCCACCGGGCATATATGGGTTATGGAACTGATTTTAATAAAGGATGATCTGGAATTCGTTAACCGCACATAAATGCTGTCGGAATATTCATAAACCTTTGCGGCCCTGTCGGGCTCGGCTTTTGAAGTAAGGATCCGGTCCAGAGAAGTTTTCAGCCGTTCGGGGCTTACGGGTTTCAGCAGGTAATCGGCAGCATTGACCTCGAAGGCCCGTATGGCGTATTCGTCATAAGCGGTTACAAAGATGATTTCGATGGAATTGTCGGTCATTTCCAGCAGATCGAAGCCGGTTTCCCCGTTGAGCTGGATATCGAGAAAGACCAATCCGGGCTTATGCAGCCGGATCAAATCCATGGCGGAGCTGCAGGAAGCAGCTTCTCCAACTATTTCGACCTGCGGGTGCGATTCAAGCAGTTTTCTCAGGTTGACCCTTGCCAACCTTTCGTCGTCGACAATAATGGCTTTCATGGTTTTCATCTTCAGGACTGATCAAATTCAATTTCAATGGCGGCGGTCACCCATCCGTTATCGGCGGTAAGGGAAAAGGAATACTTATCGTTACAGAACAAGGCAAGACGGTTCTTAATATTCTCGATTCCGCTGCCCGTACCATCCGTGCCTGATTTATCCGTATTCAATTTGCCGGTATTTAAAACTTTAATCAGCAGTAACCTGTTGTTCAATTCAGTCGTAAGACGGATAACCAGTTTTTGTTCCCTCGACTTTATCCCATATTTCACGGCATTTTCAATCAGCAGGTGGATCACAAATGAGGGGATTAATATTTCACGCGTGGCTTCGGCGACGGATATCTCATAATCAAAATTCTCCTCAAAGCGTGTTTTCTGTATCTCCAGATACTTGATAACCGCTTCAACCTCTTTCCCGATGGGAATGGCCTGCTCCTGCTTGTTCAGGGTATACCGGTAGTAATCCGACATATCCACCACCAGTTTCTTGGCTTTCCCGGTGTTTTCATCGATCAGCGCATGGATGGAATTCAGTACGTTAAATAAAAAGTGCGGATTGATCTGGTAATGGAGCATTTTGAGCTGCACCTCTTTCGCCAGAGTCTCAGCTTTATGCATTTCATCTTTTTGTTTGGCAAACCTGAGCTGAAGGCGGGTAAGATAAAAGGTCGTACTTAGAAAAAGAATTGCTGCCATGAGCCCGGGCGAATATTTTTTCAGGACATCCATTGTTACCGGGGGGCGGTTGGCCCTGTGCCAGAAAACTGTTTCAAGACCGGACGAAAAATAAAGGAGCAGGGTTGGCCCGAAAATGGCAAACACTAAAACCAAGACAACGAGCACGGGCACCCGTCTTTTTTTTATCGCCCATTTATAGGAAACGATCATCAGGAGTACAAACGGAAATAAAGACAGAAACTCAAACAGCTGCTCGAGTAATAAAATCCTGGTATTGCGTGGGGAAGGCGGGTACCAGGCCATCCAATCGAGGGTCCGGGTTATCTCGAGCAAAACCAGAACGATCAGCAGGTTGAAAAAGTACGGGTACTTATTGTAAAGCGTTTTAAACATCTTAAAGTCTCTGAATCAAAATTATACTTTTTCCGAACATCCCAGCCTGTTCGGGGTTTATTCTCCCGCCAGACCGATCGCTGCCGCCACAGTCTTCATCCCGGCAATGGTTTCCCCGATGACAAAATCGAGATCCCTGCCCATCATCACCGCTCCCTTTTCGATGACTTCGCGGTTTGCGCCGGCCGCAAAACCTTTCAGGTTCCACTTCTTCCTGACCGATTTAACCTCCAGGTCAAAAATGGATCTTGAGGGCCGGACCAGTACCGCAGCCGTCACCAGCCCGGTAAGCTCATCGATGGTAAAGAGCACTTTTTCCATGATGTGCTCCGGTTCCGTATCGGAACAAATGCCCCAGCCGTGACTCACCACGGCGTGGATATACTCCTCCGGCCATTGTTCTTCCCCGAGGATTTTACGGGTCATGGAACAATGCTGCTCCGGATATTGTTCGTAATCAAGGTCATGGATAAGCCCGATGATTCCCCACTTTTCCACATCTTCACTATATAATAAGGCGAAATGCCGCATCACCACTTCAACGGAAAGCGCATGCTTGATAAGGCTTTGGCTCTGATTATATCGTATGAGCAGCGAAAGAGCCTCCTCTCGTGTTGGTATCATGATCGTAATGTGTTAAATCCATGTAAAGTTGGGAAAAAAGTCTTACGCCGAGCCTGTCACTTCTTCCCAAACGCATAAGTAATCCCGACAGACAGCTTAACAAGAGGAATCGCCAGCATGGAAGAAGTATTTACCATAAAATAAGAATGGGAATTAATCGCAGGAATAGTTACGCCAACCTGTAAAATTCCTTTCAGCTTTTCCCCTCCTGCTTTCATTGTAAAGGTAGGTTCAAGATTTACAAAACTCAGAGTGGTGTCGGAATAATAATGAAAATCCGTGTTCCACCATTCAAATCTGTCGTACAGGCTGGCATGCACGTTAAACAGGTTTACATAATTCATTCTCAAATCAAAAGCTATCTGAATATGTTTATTGACCAGAGCTAATCCCGGCTGAATAAATATATTGAAATACCTTGCATTCACTTCGGGGTAAGATTGACCGGCATCGTACATTTTATCTGTCGTAAAGCCATACCCACCGCCACTGTAGCATTGAAACAGTCCAGTATTTTTATCACCGAATGTGGTAAAATAACCTGCACCCGCTTCACCGAAAAACATATTGAGTTTTTCGACGGAAGAATCGGCACTGTTTATCTGTCTCCGGTGGTACATCCCGTCTGCCAGGATACCTGCATGGTTTGATATGGCATAGGCAGCCTGCAGGTTAATTAATCCGGTACCCGACAATCCCATCGAACCGGATGTGTTGAGTTCCCCTTTTTCTTTCAGCAAGGGGGAATGAATGGCATTGGGCTTGTAAAGTGTTACACAGCCTGTAGCTGTGAAGATCAATCCGAAAAGCAATTTTTGTACGAGGGTTTTCATTTGAATTTCGAAGCAAGTTGATGTTAACACATCCATCCTTAAAAGATAACAAGAAATATTGAGATCACCAAATCGTTATAATGGATTGATCTGTTGATTGTCAGGAAAATCCTTCGATGCTTGTTCGTAGAGTTTCTTCTCCTCCTGATATTGATTCATTCCATGAAGAACAGCACCTGGTAAATCAAATGTACGGAACTTTAGAACTCAAATCCCTGACTGCCAGGAATATTTTCACGGGTATGAATGGTTATATCATTGGATGGAACAGTATATTGAATGGTAGCTGGCCATCCCAGGAGGCAGCGTCCATCCGGTTCCAGTCCCCGGAGACTGACCGTGCCATGCTATTTTGCGAAGCAGTCCGACATCAGCTCGTCTTCCACGGCGTTGTTGAGATCAAGCAGGTGGAAATAGGTTGCTATCCCGGTCGGGTCGATGAATTCCGTAAAAGTCAGCATGAGATGCGGTGCACCCCTGCTCCAGGCTCCCGATGCTTCGACCCTTGCCTTGACCTTCACTTTCTTACCATCGGGACGGATCGACTGGTCGGTTTCCGGTTCACCCAATCCGGCCGGATCAATCACGATCCCTTTGAAATCCGGATATTTCTTAAGGATTTCCTCGTTTTGGGCGGTACCCAGGCAATAAACCACCGGTCCGCGAGCCAGAGCCACCTTTCCTTCCTGCAGTTGATGGCCTTTAATAAAACGCCACTCCATCGGCAACTCCAGGGTCACTATGTCGCCGGCTTTCCATTTGCGGCGGATCTCATAAGGATTTGCGCCGGATTTGATGGCGACCGGGGATTTGTCATTTATCCTGATCGTGGCGTTGCGGCACCACCGGGGGATGCGCAGCCGCAATGCAAATGCCGTTTCTTTCGAAGGTGCCACGCGGAAAACCACTTGCCCCGAGTTCGGGTAATCCGTCTCCTGCGTCAGTTTCACTGATAATTCCGGATCCAGATTAACTGTAGTTGTCGAGGTTGTGAACAGGTTGACTGCAATAGTCTTGTCGGCACAGGTATAGTACACCTTTTGCGGCAGTTCAGCCATGATACGCCGGAAATTGCCGGGACAGCAGAAACCGTCCTGGTTGAAATAGACGCGTGGTCCGGTAAACGGCGTGAAATACCTGAGCTTCCGTCCCTCCGGATCCTGCGCTGCAAATAGCGCGTTGTATAGGGTACGCTCCATGATATCGCCGTAACGGAGATCGCCCTCCATGCGCATCAGGCTTTCCAGCCAGCGCAGCAAATAGGCTGTCACGCAGGATTCTCCGATCATGCCGGTGCCGTTCTGCGTGTAGGAAAACCACTCGCCGTCGGATGCCGAACCGACAACGTTGAGTCCTCCGCCCGTGCGCAACAGTTCGTGGCGCATATACTCCGACATCTCCAGCAGGGACGGAAGCTTTTTGAGACGGTACAGTTCAGTCTGCGCGTAACACCGGGCCAGCATCACATAAACATGGGCCGCTCCAGTCTCAAACGTTTGATTCCAATCGAGCAGCGACGCACATTGTACTTCAGCCTTTGAATTCCCATGCCGGATCTCTGCCGCAAATTTCAGGTACCGCTCATCGCCGGTGCATCTGTAAAGAACAATAAAGGCCTCCGGAAGGCCGGCGGTACACACTTCTTCCGGCTTTGTGTCTTTGGAGAAGGTGGTGATCACATAATCACCCAGGTCCCTGGCGTACTGAAGCGATTGCCCGTTTCCTGTGGCGAGCCAGTTCCTGGTCAATCCGAGCAGCAGGTATTCCTGCTCGTGCAAGGCCCAGTTATAATGGTTTTGGCGTCCCTCCGGTTCGGGTTTGAACGTTCCGATATACCCATCGGCATCCCGGGTTTGCATGATGCCATTTATCAGGCCCGATGTCTGTTCTGCTACTTTCGGATCGTTGGTATAAGCTGAAAAAAGGCTGCCGGCATCGATCACCTTTCCCACGCCAACATAATGGTAATTGTCGCTGAACGGACGTACCCGGAACGGTGTAATGTAATCTTTGCCGAGGTCCAGCACCATGTAATTCTTATAAATCAGATCATCGATCCGTCTTCCGATCTCGCCTGCCAATTCTTTCTGTTTCAGTGTTACCGGCTGCAATTTATCTTCATTCTTAATAACTTTTTGCTGCGGGTAAGACATTGAGGCAGTGAGCAGTGCGGCAATAGTGAGGATTATTGGCTTCACATTTTTTATTTTCATGGGTTTAATATCTAATTTCCTTTCCCCGTATCTGTTATTGTTTTTTCAGGTTGGTTTCAACAGCGCTGGCATCCAGATATTCTTCATCCTGACTGTTGTAAATGCCATCGAGAATCAGCGCGCTTTCCGGATTGGCCGAAAGCAACATTTTAAAGCTTTGCAAATCCGGGTAACCGGTGACCCGGCCATTCACGTTCCAGAGGCTTCCGTACAGGTCCTTTTCAAGTGCAGCGACAAACACTATCCTGTATTTCATTCCTTTCAGCAAGGCGAGGTCTTTGCCCAACTGGTCGAAACTGCTTAAAATGAGCGCCGTGGACGGGGCGACAAACAGATTGGGTTCACCAACCGATTGCACCAGCGCGGCGGTTTTCTCCAGGTTGTTTGAGTTCCTGCCTGATGTCATCTTAAGGTTAACATTAATATCCTGCTTCGCAGCATACCGGCAGAGCTCCCTGATAGTTTGATTCATGGATTCATTGAATTGTTCGCCGGTGTAATTGTTTTCGATGCCGCGATGAGTGGTTAAAATCAGATCGTTAACACCCAGAATGGCCATTTTGTCAATGACCGATTTTATAATTTCCATGCTCCGGTCGTACTCAAGGGTATCATTTTTGACCAGCCGTAAATCGGGGAAAAGATTTAAGCCGGATGAAAAATCCACGATAATCTTTAATCCCTGCCTTTTGATCCATCCGGCTTCATTGGCCAGAATGGGAGTCTCCTTTTGCTGAAGATATTTCCAGTCGATCTGTATCCGGTCGAAATGCTGGAAGAAAGTGGGACGCAGCAGGATCTCCTCCTTAACCGACACGATATTCCTGAGGTTCAGCCCCCGGTTGACAGGATTTGGTTCGGGCCGGATAAACGGCACCTCTTCGATATTTTCCTCTTCCATTTTGATGCTGAATATCCGGATATCACCGCCTGCTATGGTTTTATTGGTATTCCTGCCTGCTTTGGTTAACACACTTTTAGGCTGGAAACCTATGGCCTTCTGCTCTGAACAATCCAGGGGCAGTTCAGTCATTTTTTCGATTTTACCGACCTTGGAAGTGACCAGAAACGGTTTTTCAAGCCATGAATTATTAGTTACGGCTATTGTAAAATCCCCTGTTCCCTTCCGGCAGGTGATTAAACTGAGATCCTCACCTGCTTCGAATATCTCTGTCCTGCTGAATATTTCACCAAGAATGGCCTTCACGTGCTTCAGCAAAGGGAACGGGGTTTTCAGGGCCATATCGATCGAGGATGTGGGCAATTCCGTTGGTTTTTGGCTCAATCCGAAAGGGGATGCAAAAACCGTTATTTTTCCTGATCCGACCCCTTGCTCAACAACCAGGGGACTGTTGCCGCAGGATGCTATGGTTTTTGCACCTGGGGGTAAAACAAGTTCTTTGACGGTGAAGGCCGATGGTTCCTTCAGATCTGTTTTGTTACAGGCAACTGTCGCATTTGCATCAAAGTTGAAATCATTTTTACCGGTGCTTATTCCTGCTAATCCGCGAGCAACAAATCCTGTTTCATCGTGAAAATAGGAGGCATCCCGGTAACCGGGATAGAACATATCGAGAATGTCATCGGTTAAATAATCCCCCGACTCAAACGGAAGGTTTCCCCATACCCGGTAGATATTCCCCGAATACAGGTGCCTGGGGAAGGACCAGCCCGAGAAGAAATCTACCATCACGGCCACCGGGGTGTAAAGTGCGCCGGGATCACCGTACTTTTTCACCCATTGGACGGCTGATTGCTGGATTTTCCCGATCGGGCTCAGTTCATTATTTTTATTGAGAAAGGAGGATTCAAAACCCACCGCCACGCAATCATACATGATCTGACTATACATCAGCCTTTTAAGCAAGCTCAGACTGGTCCCTTCCGTTTCGCCGCCGTTATATTCGGTATTACCGGTATAGTTTTTATACCCCCACCGGTTCCAAACCGAAGCATTGCCAAACCAGGGCACCCCGTATTGTTTTCCGGCTCCGCGGATAAACGAGTAATACACCTGGTCGTTGGGCAGCCCCTGGGCCGTTTCAGCCCCGATCATGGTATATACACCTTCCTTCAGGAAATAGTGGCCGAAATTCAATGAAACCAGTGTTGCTATTTTATTTCCGAGCCTGTCGGTCAATCCCTGGAAATGGTTTTGAAAATTCAGGTACTGCGTTTCCCGGCTTCCACCCACCGGGACCATCTGATTGGCAAATCCCCCGACATAACGGCCGTCCTGTTCGCCATTGTCCATACCCAGCCAGCGGTCACCCAGTTCACGCTCAAATATTGCGAGGGCCTTATCAGGAACCACAAACTGCTGCCAATAGCCGCCAGGGCCGGAACCCGGCACGTAACCCCAGATATCAAACAGGT
This sequence comes from Bacteroidia bacterium, assembly GCA_026391235.1. Next base: position 9,361 of record JAPLDV010000536.1, read on the forward strand.
AGAGGCTCCTTTTTTTTAGTTCCCTGGAAATTTCAGTGACATCATTACGGAAAATCAGGGGCCAGGAAGGCCAGATGATATCCCCGAGACCGTATTTGATGGTATACAGGTCGAGGGATCTTTTATAGTCATCTTCCAGGCTGCGCAGTGCCATGAACTGGATCCTATTTCCGAATGTGCCGGCATCCGGTGGTTTTACCCACCGCCGGCTGTCATCGGGATGTTGCCGCGGATTCATCGGATGATCGTATATCCTGATTTTATTTTCACCTGTCTGTGCCGGTGATAAACTCATGAACCCGGTTGCAACAAGCATGATGACCAGGGTAATGATGCTTTTGAAATACCATCTCATTTTAGTTGGTTTCTTAAATTTGTATTATTCAGAACTGCCTGAAATTAAACTACTTATACCTTTCGGTCAAATTAAAAAATATCAATGCCCTGCTAGTCTAACGAGATTATTGAGCCGATTTTTTACCACAAAGTTCACAAAGATTTTACACAAAGGTCACAAAGTTCCGTTGACCAAACATATTACACCCATACTTTCAATAAACCAACATTGCCTTCATCTTCTTTGTGTTCTTTGTGTGATTACTCTTTGTGAACTTTGTGGTTTATCTTGAGAGAATTGCGAAAAACAACAAGTGCTTTTAAATGTACATAACCGAAAGGGATAAGCAGTGAAATTAATTGTTTTAACGTTGATGTAACACCCGGCTGCACGGTCAGGTACTGAAATTCAACGGCACCAATCCATAAAAGGGGTACCTGTCGGTTTTCATAAGCCTGGTTCCAAGTTCATAATCCGGGATCATTTTGCCTGAGAGGTCATCGGGAATAGGGTGATTATAATGAATGTAGCGGAACAGCAGTTTTGTTCCGGAAGCCGATTTTGTCGATATCACCCTCAGCAAGCCGGCAAATTCATCCTTCGACATCCAGTCGCCAATGTTGGAGAGGTGCAGTTTATTAAAATAGTTATCAGGATATTGGATTATTGTCTCATTAAATGACTGCAACCGGATATCGAGATTAAGATAATTTTCCCGGATCCTTTTCATTCCCGCTTCCTTCAGGTATTCGGGGTAGGCTTCCGGGAAATGGACTTCGTCAAACAATGAGTATTGAAGAAAATAGTTTTCCCTGGCTAAAGTGGAGCAGCAGAAATCCCTGAGCTTTCCATAAAAGAATTCCGCCATGTTCCGCTCACCGCTATGGGTCAACCCCTGAGCCGAAATCCCCCTTTTCTTATATAGCCGGGGATGAAATACCAGGTGGAAGATCCCGCGCAGCAGTCCCGTTGACATGTGACGGTCGAAATAGGTTTCCTGTTCATCCGTGTTGTCCATCCCGAACAAATTCAAGAGGTGTTTCTTCTTCAGGAGCATCAATCCGAGCCTGTTGAAGCGGGCGATATATTTTTCAAACCTGGCAACGTTTATCGGACCCTGATCGATGGCCATGCTGCTGTTCTTCCAAAATGGCAGGTCGTCTTCCGGCAGATAATTACGGGCCTTTTCAAAGAGTTTCCGGCGGATTTCAGCGGATGCTTTCCGAAAACCGGTCAGGGCGGCGGCCTCATCAGGATCCAGCGACCTGACGGCAGCCAGTTTCAGCCTGGTGAGGCAGTTTTGCGATTCCAGGATATCCACGGCTGATATTTTCAGGTCGAACATGGCCAGCAGGTTAAGGGGCATCTCGCCGGCACTGCTGATGCAAAGTAACCTGTCGCCATCCCGGAGATCGAGTGCCCTGGCATCAACCCGGGAATCTTCCTGCGAAATTCCGTATTCAAATATCGGTTCCATCAAATGAAGTTTTTGATTTCAATCCGTCAATGTATTGCCGTATCACTATTCCCAGCTCCGCGCTGTGGGTCCTCCGGTTGGTCTCGAGATCGGTATAGGTGCAGTTTTTGAGGTTTTCGATCATCCTTTTCACTTCATCATGACTATGGAAATGATCTTTCGAGGTTCCGACTATCAGGGTGGGGCAGGAGAAGTCGCCCAGCTTATCCCATATTTTATAACCGGAGATCCCCAGAGCAGTCTTTCTCAGCCTCACCGGATGGGCATTGTCCAGTGAGCGTGCGGATATCAGGTACATGTCATAATCTTCCTTCCGGTTGATCCGGAAATGCCTGATATACCATTTAACGACCGGCTTGAATAAATAGAGCAGGGGAAGTTCCAGCTTCATGATTACAACGGCAAATGCGGGGTAATTGAAAGTGGCGTTAGGTTCAAGCAGCAGCGCGCAATACGGCTTTGCGTCCAGGCGGGTGTAAGAATCGACAATGACCGTAGCACCCAGGGAATAGCCAAACATGGAATATTTCCCGTCTTCCAATCCCAACAGCCTTACCAGAACGCATAGGTCGGATGAAAATGTTTCCACGTCAAACCTGACCTTGCCGGTAATCCGGCTCGAGGATTTTTCCCTGGTATCGACATAATAAACCTGAAAATCACGGGTTAGCCCGATAAGCGTTTCCTTAAATCCCTCCAACACCGATGCCAGTCCGGAAATAAAAACAACCGGATAATATTTACTCTCTCCCGGAGGTGTAAAGGTCACAATCCGCAGGGCGACGTGGTCCTCAACACTGAACCATTGCCCGGAAATATGAGTTCCGGGACAGCAGTAATCCTGGTAGTCCTCATCGGCACTATTCTTTGATCCGGTTTTCACTACTCATGTTTTAAAAATGTTTTAAACCAGAGAGAAATCCTCAAACGGAATCCCTGACTGTATTTCCCTGATTTTGAATTTATTATCCTTTAAACTGTACAGGAATCCGATTGTTTTGAAAATAATTTTCGGATAACCCGAGAATATTTTTAAGAACGGATCCTTTTCATGGATTCCGATCGAGAGGAAAGTATAGTTCTGTTCAGAAGCAATATTCCGGGCCATTCCGATCAGTGCCTTAAGGGCTCTCTCATGGCCGGGCTTGACAGCAAAGGATTTTATGAATAATATTCTCATAGGTTCATTTATTTTAGGCAGCCTGGCAACCGGATAAATGAAATAAACCATGCGGATCAGGCCAAGTAAGCTTTTCAGAAAAAAGGGAAGTCCGGTCAGTACATTCTGTTTCGCGGATCCGGGATCAAAAAGGGCAAGTGCGGCCACTGTTTCATTATCCAGAGAAGCCTTTATCAGCGTGGAATTATTGAATGAATTTTCTGAATAAACCGGGGCAAACCGATAGGATTTCATGAAATTATTAAAGAAGCTGGTAATAGTTCCCTCTGCCTGAACCTGGTCTAACTGATAATTGGAAGAGCCGGTTTTAACAGGCGTGGGCAAGATCTCCAATACCCTGAAGGTTCCGGCATCATCTGCAGCGGGGAAAAGGGCCCTGCCCCTGAATAAAGGCAGAACATCTTCATTTCCAGACGTTACCGAGCAAAAAAGCAGATCCGCGTCCATCGATTCCAGTTTATGCAGCATGGCCCTGCCCAGCCTTGACGCCACCGTTGATTTCCGGTGATCTGGGTGAACCTTGAAATCTGCGAGATAGTATGCTGTTTCCGGTTCTCCATTGACCAGAACGGTAGAGGCTGATGCTGAGTAAGATCCGATGATTTTACCGTTCAGCTCGGCTATGATGACAAAAGATGAGCCCCTCAATTCAAGCAGCCTGAAGAAATCGGGATTCCTGTCGATCCTGGTGGGGATTTTCCCTTTCATAGGAGTGATGGAAGTAAGGTCAATCAAACCTTCATTGTCGGCAGGAGTGCCCTCTCTGATAATTATGTTTGCCATTATTAGGACAGTTGAGGCGGCTGAAATGAGCCGATAAATCAATCGTATATTTTCGCCGGAAATTCAGCGTTGCTGATTTCCAGCATATCGTAAGATTTTAGATGTTGCCTGGTTTTAATCCATAAAAGATAAGAACTTATAATGAGACCGCCAAATGGCAAAGCACAGAACTGCTATCAGCAATATAGCCAGGGAGCAGATTATTTCCGGAACCTGGTCCAATGATCACCAAAGCGTGTCAATAGCCACATGATCCATCTGGACATCCCGGATATAGTGGTTCCCGGTAAGGAATAATCGAGAGATCGCCAAATTATTTTTGAGTGCAACGGATCCATAACGATTTCGTAAATTGAGCCGCTAATCGGCTGAATGTATCTCAACGGGGCCCTATGGATTTTCTCGAAAGAATCGCTTCATCGTTTTACAACAACCTCATCTCGGGCGAGGCCTACCTTGTTGTGTTGAAAGGCTTGCTTACCACCGTGATGCTGAGTGTACTGGGACTGCTCTTCGGTACTGTGCTCGGGGGCCTGTTCTGCGCCCTTCGCCTGTCGGGCCGTAAGATACTGGAGATTCCGGTCCGCATTTTAACGACCATGCTGCTGGGCAGTCCGGTGACGCTGTTGCTTATGCTGCTTTATTACGTGGTTTTCGCCAACAGCAGCACTGATGCCCTGTTCATTGCCATCCTGGCTTTCACGCTTCACACCGGGGCGCACGTGTCGGAGATCATGCGGTCGTCCATCGGGGTGCTCAGCCGTCGGGAGTGGGAAGCCGCGCGGATGCTGGGCTTTACGGAGGTAGCCGCGTTCCGCTACATCACGCTGCCGCAGGCCTGGAAGATCGCCAAACCGGTATACCAGAACACCGTCATCAACCTGGTCCAGTGGACCTCGGTGGTGGGGTACGTCACCATAACCGACCTGACGCGGACACTCAACAACGTGGGCGCCCGCACCGGGGATCCTTTCTTTGCCCTCTTTTTCGGAATCCTGATTTACCTGGGGCTGTCGTGGTCGGTCAAAGGGCTT
>JAPLDV010000124.1 GCA_026391235.1 Bacteroidia bacterium
TAACCATGATGAGCTCATTGCTGTTTTTTCTGATTATCCGGGCTTGTTTACCCAGAACATCCTGGTTTATACCGATGACTTCGCTGTTACAGAGAATATTCAGGGTAAAAGGATCAAGCAGGCTCATCTCCCCGCTGTAAATCAGTGGCGCAGCCATCATCGACCACATCGTCATATAAGCATATTGCTCATCCGGCGTAAGGTTTGTCTTTTCAAATTCCTCCTCTTTCAGGGCATTGCGGAACCAGCCGATCAGGATGTAATCAGGATCATTCCAGGCGCCCGGCCGTGCATACTCCCAATGTTCAGCGGTACTCAGCCTGATGGCCCAGCAATCATCGATATTGACATACTGATATCCGAAATCGGCCATTCCGGATTCGATCATCTTATCAGCCGCCCTGCGCATAATCGAATCACTCACCCGGGAATAATAAATATACCAACTGTTCAAGCCCATCGGCGGAGTCAGCGGCGTGCGTATTTCCTCCGGACCCCTTACCACACGGTTATCCGAAGCAAAAGGCATATTACCCCGGTATCTGATCGAACCATTGGTCCATTTCGGAGCAATAGCGAGGCCCGTCTCACCTTTATTAAAAATCAGCAGACCCAGTTTTTTGATCCCTTTCAGGTTAACCTTCAATGTTTTATGCTTATCTCCGGCTTTAACATTGCCGCTCTGCCAAAGTATCTTCCTGTCGCCAAGTACCAGGAACTCAGTCATGGCGCCTTCCCCGGCCTTTGAATCAAGCCCGGCTTCAGCCGTGAACTGCGCCGCATCTCCATCCAGGGTGATCAGCCATTTGCTGATCGCCTCGTTTGATGCACCCTGTCCTTGCTCTATCTTGGTTGTATCAAGATCATCCAGACCGATTTCCTGAATTTTGCCGGTATCGTTGCCAACCCTCACCGATACTCCGTCATTGGCATATCTGCTGACATATTCATAAGGCATTTTTCCGTATCCTTCCTCTCCATATCCCTTGCCATGGGAGTTACGGAATACAAAATATCCGCCACCCGGAACTGTTAAATCATCCTTATACCCGACCATGATTCCGTTAACAATGGTCCTGTATTTTTCTTCATTTTTCGGCCACAGAAATCCGATGGCTACCGGATGCTCCATCCGGATCTGCGCTTTTACCTGCTGAATCTGGTCCTCCGTCATCCCGATACTGGGGTCCCATTCCTTGATCCAAATGTTTTCGGCCATCTTACGTTTTTGGCCATCTTTGATTGCTGCCCCGGAAGGCTCCACTTTTCTCGTATAATTTCTGCTATAATATGGGAACAGTGAATCTTCACAGATGCCATATTTGTGAAGACCGGCCAACGCATCGGAGAAAAATGATCCATCCTCCGTTTCGCCGGTGATCTGATTCGAAGCCCAATTCAGATATTCGACCGACAGGTTGACTTTTTGATTTTGCCGGTGCGCAAATTCAAATTCCATCAGGCCAACGATCGCAAAGACGGAGCAGGTACCACGCCCTGCCTGATCGCGTATGGTCATCCCGTACTTATCAAACAAGGGTTTCAGATTGTACTCTTGAGCAGAGAGTTTATGGCTGACAAAAAATTGACCCGCAAGCATCAGACAGGCGATGAACAAGGTTCGGTGACGTAAAAATGGTTTCATGGTCAATCTGAGGGGTTTTGATTTATATTCCCTCTAAAATAGAAAATTTCTTCCGTCAATAGGTTATTTTTGAATAATTTGATGCGTCAACCAACTTCAAACATGCAAACAAAAAAACTTCTTCTGCTATCAACTAATGCGTTGATATTCATCCTGGTCGTTGCCGGATGCAGCCGTTCCGGCAATCCGGGCAACAGTAGGTTGAATGGCTACCCGAAAATGCATGCAATCCCATTTCAACAAATCAGGCTGGAAGGTGAGTTGGGTTCACGTTACCAGGCTGCAACGGTAAACCTTATGGCCCATACCGACCGGTATCCGCCGGAAAGTTTTACTGCCAGCGCGGCCGGACATCCCGGTGCATTATGGTGGGACTGGCCAGGCGACCAGATCGGCCGGTTTTTGTCGTGCCTGCATGTTGCGGAAGGATATGGCTGGAGCGAAGCTGCTGCTGTCCGTTTAATAATAGCCGAAAATTCCCTGCCCTACCTCAATCCAGAAGGTAATTTCGGTCCGGCCGGGTCTTCCGGTTCCGACGATGTACGGCTGATTTCCGGAAACGCTTTCTGCCTTCGCGGACTGGTGGATGCATTCAGTGATACCGGCGACAAACGCTATTTGCTGGCTGCTGAAAAAATGGCCCGGTATTTCGAAAACAAAGCTCCACTCTGGGAAACCCGGAGCGATGGCAGGCTTCATGAATATTATGGCCATTGCATTGACGGATTAGTCGGGTTTTATGAACTCTCCAGGGAAGAATGGGCCCTGGATGTCGCAAAACGCCTGGCCATCCATGCAGGCCTGGTATGAAGATGAAGGTTGCGGATTGGCCGACTGGATCGTGGTCAACCTGATGATGTTTGAATTAACCGGTGAGACGCGTTATATCGACCATGCTGAGCTTACCCTCGTTAACCATTTCTTTATGAACCAGTTCAATACCCGCGGATTTGGCCATCTGGCCTTTACGCAGGAAATCGTCGGGGGTAAGGGATGGCAGGGATGGGACCGGAAATTTGGCAGTGAAAATCCGGGTTGCTGCAGTTTATGGGGCCAATGGGGTCTAGGACAGGCCGGCCGGTTTATCATCACCCAAAACACGGACACCCTGTATGTTAATCTTTACCCTTCGGCTGATATCGAAATCCCTGACAAAAGTTCTCATCTGACCATAAAAAGTGATTTCCCGCGTATGTCGCAGGCAGCTATAAAATTGCGGACCGGGAAGCCAATCCGGTACGATCTGGCTTTGCGCAAGCCAGCCTGGGCTGAATCTATGGAAATCTTAGTTAACAGCGAAAAGATAACCCCCTGTGAAGAAGGGGGATATCTCCATATCAACAAACGCTGGAAGGGAACCACAGAGATCCAAATCAGGTTTATCTCCGGTCACCGTATTGTCCCCTGGCCTGCCGGCAAACCGGTTGGAGTGGCTTTATACGATGGTCCGCTATGTCTGGGCATGCCCGCTGACAATTCCTCTTCCGATGTCATCTGGTCCAAGCTTGAACCTGTGGGATCGCGATGGCTGACCCATCAGGTGAAGGAACCGGTGAAGATGAGGATCCTGTTTCATTCAACCCCGGTCACCCGCTAATCCATGCGGGTCAGAAAAATATAGTCAAGTCCGAAAAGATTGCCGGACTTCGCCTGGGGGTTTGGCTCCAGCAAGCTCACCTCCAGGATATTATCTCCCTGTTTTAATGTGAATTGCCCCAGCACCGGCCGAACCCAGAACAGTTTGGCTGACCAGGCATCCGCAATCTGCTGAGATTCCTGATCATTCACCCGGAACCGGTATTTCCCATAGTCCGGCGACATGCAAAGGTTCACCATCATCTGGTATTGTCCGGAAACAGGAACATCAAAATGAACCCGGATCCGGTCACCGGGATTGGCATTTCTCCACACCAGGTGCCTGGCTCCGGAACAATTGGCCAGCCTTTCACTGGCGGCAGTTCCGGCAGTTGCGGTAAAGTTCAGCGATTCCCCTTCAATCAGTTCGAGCATGTTCTCCCGGATCCCGAGATCCATGGGCATCAATGACTGCCTATCAACCGGAAGCGGACCGGGGCTTCCCGGTTTTGCGTACCAGAAGATCACATGCGACCAGACCGGATTGCACGGCATCCAGTGCCAGATCTCCTGGTCGAACCGGATGGATGAGTGAAAAGGAAGGGCATCCCCTTCGCCCCACCAGATATAGGAAGGATTGGAGATCTGATATACGGTTCCGACCACTTTCCCCTCTCCGGTGGGATGCAGGAAATTCACATCAAAGGGAGGCCAGCTCGCGCGGGGCAGGGTGCCCCACTGGGCATGGAGGTAATAGGTTTTGCCGGTGAATGTAAACGGGCTGCTGCCCGTCATGAGTTCAACCGTGTATGGGATGGTTCCGGCATTGAAAATCTCGGTCCGCATCGAGTACTGAAACGGCATCAGCAGCCTGCTGGTCATCCATCCGTTTGCACTGACCGTAAAAAAAAGGTTTTCATACGGATTAATGCCGGGTCCCGAGCCGAAAAAGTCACCCAGCGGCGACCGGATGCCCGGTTCTCCGTCGAACGAAATTTGGAGTAACAGGTGCCGCCAGGCCACATGGGCTCTCTTCGGATCTGTCCAGACTGAAGATTCCTCCGTTTGATCAACCCGTGCCGAGAAGCTGAATACGGCCTGCTCTCCCATGATCATTGGCAATAACCCGGATTCCCCGGGAGGAATGGTCAGGTTGGTTGTCTTCCATTGAGCCCCCTGAGCCGGAACCATTGCTTCCGGGCGCGTCAGGCCCCGGCCTGCACGGATCCGCTCCTCCTGCCACGAATCAGCCATGGCAGGATTGAAAGTTTCAACCGATGTGCCGTTCTCATAGGTTCTATAGCCGATTTCATAATAGAGCCGGAGCGATCCCTTACCGTCTTCAATGGTAATCTTCAAAGAGGTGCTGTATGGGATCGGAAAATACAGATTTCCACCGGTACCGCCGAGGTAAGAAAACTCAGGTCCGAACAAAGGATGCCTGCCCGTAAACAACTCATTCAAAGGCACTTTCAGTCGGGCTTCCTGCTCCCCGTCAAAGTAGAATCTCACTGCATTTTTCAGATCCGGGTTGGCCGACCAAAAACGGCTGATGGCCCCAGGACCCGTCAAATCCGCCAATACCTGTTCTTTCCGGCCATCATTGACTTCGGTCCGTACATATTGACCAACATCGGAATTGGCGAACCATGATTCGCCTCCTTCCTGGCTCTTCCGGTCGTAGCTGCTTGCCTGGCTTTGCTTATACCAGGGCGAAGGACGCTCTGCCAGAGTTTTCAGATCGGTCATTTCCGACAAAAGAGCTGAAACCGTTACCGATTGCGGAATAGCCGGAATCCAGGAATGATGCCAGATCAGTATGATAATCAGGTATTTGAAGATTTTCATATTTGTTTTGTATGACGGTGCCACTGACAGGATTCAATTTATTTGCCAAGATTGTACTGCCGGATTAATTTCCGCGAAAGGATGCCCCATTCTTTCAGTTCAGATTCCGGCCAGTTGCCCCGGGTATCAGCCGTGGATTTAAGCACCGAACAGGATTCATCCTTGTCGGAAACCGACCACAGCACCCAGCTGATCTTCACCTTCTCCATCCCATAATTCAATGCCCATGGCAGCGCGGACCACTGAGCAGGCCCAGTCCTGATGAAGCCATTTCACGGCATCAGGATGGTAAAACCTTGGCCAGAAATTATGCCAGCCGAAACTCATGCCACGTAATACCAAAGGCTGGTTGTGCTCATCCATCAAATCCGTATCATCAACATGCAACTGGCCATGAATCTTAACCGGTTCTGCAGACCAGAGCGGTCCGGTTTTCTCCACCTGTGCTGAAACGCCAACACTGTAAAGAGTCAGAGTAAATGCAATAATCCAGTGCTTCATTGTAATAAAGTTTTTTATTCAATTTGGTTCAGTTTAAATAAGTCAGTCCAAAACCAATCGGATAATCAGGGCTGACCATCAACGGTAATTTCCCTGACGGAACCAGCTCCCCTTTTAGTATCCGGATAAAAGAATCAAAATATACCTGTTGGTTGCCGTACCATCCGCCTTCGCCATAGCCGGTCAGGAAAGCAGGAAGCATATCTATTTTATTGATAATATGTGGATTGCCGTATGACATGGCAATAACTTTACCCGGTTTGCCTGCAACAATTTGCCGGATCAGATTAATATCCTCCTCCCGGATCGGTGCCGGATCGCCAAATCGGTCGCGCTGAACAAAAAACGACAGAATAACCAATTCTGCCTGCCCGGCAGCTGTTCTGACCTTCTCATAATAAAGTTCGCCGAGACCGGGTTTCAGCCTGAAGTTGGTTATCCCTTTAAAGGCCAGATCCATCTTTTTTATTAATTCACTGACTGCAGGCTGATCTTCGTCTTTTTGTATAGTTATATGTACCGTTTTCAGGGGGTTAATGGTTACTAATGGTAAAACACCTTCATTCCTTAGCAAAGTGACCGACCGGTCGGCGACATTCCTGATGACCTGCTGGTGCGCCAAAGTCCCCACTACCTGTCCGATCCGGTCAACATCGACCAGCCTGTTCTTTTGCAACCCCAGTCTGGCCTTGTGCACCAGCAGTTTGTAAACGGAATTGTTGATCTGTTCCTCACTGATCCGGCCTTTTTTAACAGCATCAACGATGGCGCGGATAGTTGCCACAGGATCTTTCGGTTTTAGCACAATATCATGTCCGGCTTCAAGTGCTTTTACCGCAACCTCTTCGGGTCCAAACCGGGCTATAACATGTTCATACCAAAGATCATCCGTAGTGATGATCCCATTGAAACCTAATTTTTCCCGTATTATTCCCTTAACAAGCTTAGGCTCAACACTGGCAGGCAATTTCGATCCATCGGTTACCGCAGGAACCGCGAGGTGCTCGGTCATAATAAAGTCAACCCCTGCGTCAACCGCGTATTGAAAAGCCTTGAATTCGTTATTATTTAGCTCTTCTGCTGATCCGGACAGATAATTAAAACCGGGAAACTCAGCTAAAGCTCTCATATTTCCGCGGCCGGGGAAATGTTTGGCCGTGGTTAGCATCCCAATTTCTCTATATCCTTTTACGTAGGCTTTTAGCAACCTGCCGTTCAGCTCGATATCTCCGCCAAATGAACGAACGCTTTCCTGGGGATTATCAGGTGAGATTGTCACATCGGTTACGGGTGTGTAGGTAAGGTGTATGCCCATTGCCCTGCCTTCTTCGGCCATTATTTTTGCCGCTGTGTACATCAGATTTTCATCCCTTGCTGCGGCAAAGGCCATATTGCCCGGGAATTCACTGGCCCCCGTGACCTGCTGCCCCGGCCCGCCTTCAAAATCGGCCGAAATGAGCAAGGGTATTTCCGCTTCAGCCTGAAGGCGATTGAGTAAATGGGCGACATTCAGGGGTGTACCACCATAAAGTACGCACCCGCCGATACCGTACTGCCGGGCAAGCGTGATCCAGGATTCAAACCGGGGATCATCTTCCGCAAGGTAATTCCCTGAGATATCCGTACAAATTAATTGGGCCACCTTTTTGTCAATCGAAAGGCCCGACAGAGTTTTTTTTGCCCAATCAACGGACTCATCGTGACTGTTGTTTTTATTATCAGTACATCCGGTAAAGCAACAACACAGCGCGGTAAAGATGAGCACAGCAAAACCGCAGTGATTTTCAGATACAAAGTTCTGATTCGACATTTAGGAAATCTTTTAAATGGCCACAATTAGCCAATTGAAAATGTTCATCTGAATACATTAATCTTCAGATGGTGATTTAGCATCCTACCAATCAGGATTATTCACAAAATCCAGCTTTTTTGTATACCTGCCTCTGACAAGTGAATCCTGTGACCTTGGAGACAGAACCAAATCAGGGAAAGGTATTGAATATTTTGTACCGACTACACCAATTGCGCCCTGAACATTTCCATTAGGATTAACTTTGTCGTCAATCTCCAGCTTGAACCAATTGAGATACCTTGCCAACGAAATATCTGCTGCTGTAATCAGAAGTTCCAATCCGACCGGCTTACGGTAATAAACGGCAGGATCTTTCAGAATACTTGTGCCCAGGTGAGCGAAAAATGAATCAGAAAACATACCGTATAAATAGCGATTATTCTCAAACTCAAGATCCCCAAGATTTAGCTGCCTTGTATAGCTGACGGAACAGATTTTGGATTCACCGGTATTCAACCATTCTTCATATTTTAAATTGAGCGTAATCTCATATAAACCTGCTGCAGAGTCGTAAGACCATGAAAATTGTATCGGGTCTTCATAAAAGTAGAACCGCCTGAATCCGACTTTTGGTGTGATAACCTTAAATGTATTAATGAACGTAAATCTGGCTGTGAGAGTATCGTTTTCCGATGGAAGAATAACCGTCAAAAGGTAATCTCCCGGTTGCAACTTCTGCTTTAAAACAAAACTTTCATTTGGATACTCGGGAAATTTTCCTGGCAAACGCGGTACATCAGTTTCCAATTGAAACGGAATCCGGCTGGTACCCGATCCTGCTGTTAGAAAAACCTGCGCATCCGAATAAAAAATCAGATCATGGTTCAGTGCCAGGGTATATGCATCGGATTTACCTGCAAAGGATTTGGAGAGCTTAACATAATGAACCGACTGATTGAGATCAAAAACACCATATACCACCGGAATCGGTGATCCGGGTTTTACCAGTGACGCATCCTCCGAACATCCGTTTAACCAAATGCTTAAGGCGATCAGCGACCAGAATAAACGGTTATATCTGGTAAAAGTCTTCATTTTCTTCTTTTTGCACGGCGAAGATAGCCGGGTTTTCTATTTTTGTGGCGATAAAATTTTGAAATGACTAAAAAACCGCTGATTCTGGTTTGTAATGATGATGGATTTCGCGCAAATGGAATCCTGGAACTTTCGCAGCTGGCAGGTGAGTTTGGTGAAGTTGTTGTGGTTGCACCCGTCACCGGGCAGTCCGGAATGTCGCATGCGGTAACCCTCAACCATCCGATCAGGCTAAAGTCCTCCCTGATGAACAATGGGTTCCCTGCTTTTGCCTGTTCCGGAACTCCGGCCGATTGTGTAAAAATTGCAATTAACCAGATATTGGATCGTAAACCTGACCTGGTTTTGTCGGGTATCAACCACGGCTCGAACGCATCGGTGAGCCTCATCTATTCCGGAACCGTGGCAGCGGCAATTGAAGCCTGCATGAACGGGATCCCCTCGGTAGCTTTTTCGGTTGATGATCATTCTCCCGATGCTGATTTTCGCCTTGCCTTAAAATATGCACGCCCAATTATTCAGAAAATTCTTGAATCCGGACTTCCTGCGGGGATCTGCCTGAATATTAATTTTCCCAGGATTCCGGTGGAACAATGTAAAGGGATCAGGGTCTGCCGGCAGACCATTGGTGTATGGAAAGAAGAATTCGAGAAAAGGACCGATCCGCAGGGTCATGATTATTTTTGGCTGACCGGGGAATTCAGTAATGATGAACCGCTTGCGGAGGATACGGATATGTGGGCCCTCACACACAATTATGTAGATTGAATAAACTTTGGATTGGATTGGCAGCCGGATTGATCGTTCCTGCTGTCGCTTTAACTTGTTATTATTTTGCACGTTACAGCGACCTTAGCCTGATTGATTTTTTAAAAGCATATAAGAACCTCGGGATCCTGACCCACATTATTTCATTGTCGGTTTTGCCGGATTTACTGGTCTTTTTCCTGTTTATCAGGCGGAACCTGCTTAAATCAGCACGGGGCGTCCTTCTGGCTACTTTTATCTTTACAATTGCAGTATTATGCGTACGTTTCGTCTGGCAATAAATAGGAAAAAAAGATGAAATACTTTCTGATTGCCGGTGAACCATCAGGTGATCAGCATGGATCCATGCTGATGCAGGCGATATTGAAAATCGACTCGGATGCTGAATTTCGCTATCTGGGCGGCGATCTGATGGAAAGGGTGGGGGGCATAACCGTTATACATATCCGGAATCTGGCCTTTATGGGATTTACACAGCTAATAATCAAAGCATTGAAGATTCGTGAAAACTTCCGTATTTGTAAACGGGAGATAGTGGCATTTGAACCTCATGTAGTAATCCCAATTGATTATGGTGGTTTTAACCTGCGTTTGATCCGCTGGCTTAAAACCAACAAATTCACGACGGTATATTATATCACTCCAAAAGTTTGGGCCTGGATGCCCTCCAGAGCTTATAAACTTGCTCGTTATTCCGACAGGTCAATGTGTATTTTGCCGTTTGAAGCCGAATTCCTTAAGAAATATGGTGTTCCTTGTGAATATGTTGGAAATCCTGTAAGGGACTATATTCTGCCTGTCAGGAATTCAGATCCGCAAATGATCCGGTCAGCTTTAGGCTTGAACACTAAGCCGGTCATTGCATTGCTTCCCGGTAGCCGCCGTCAGGAAATAAGCAAAATTTTGCCAGTAATGGTTCAGGTAGTCGATCAATTCAAAGATTATCAGTTTGTTATTGCCGGGCATGGAAATTTTACAGAAGCTTTTTACCTCGACATATCAGGCAAGGCCGATGTTAGAATTATTCATGGTAAAACTTTGGAATTGCTGAGGATATCCACTGCAGCTTTGGTGACTTCAGGAACCGCCACTCTGGAAACCGCACTTCTTGGAATTCCTCAGGTAGTCTGTTATAAAACTGCCACGGTTTCCTATCTGATTGCCAGGATGATGGTTAAAGTTAAATACATTTCCCTGGTTAACCTGATCCTCGGCAAAGCATGCATTGATGAACTCATCCAAAACAAGTATACAGCCGTCAACCTCAAAAACAGTCTCGCCAGGATTCTGTCGTCAACCGGATTAAGTCAGGAAATATATGACGGATACCGGGAACTGAACGAGAAACTTGGTGAAAGAGAAGCTTCGGCAACAGCTGCTGCAATCGTATGCCGCCTGGCTTTGGAAGCCTGATGGGTTACTTTTTTTCCTACCTTTGTGGCTCTCTAATTTGGGCATTCTTATGTTAACCTTACTGAAGCGTGAGATAAACGGATTTTTCAGTTCTCCTACGGGCTATATCGTAATCATTGTTTTTTTGGTTCTTAACGGGCTTTTCCTGTGGGTTTTCCCGGGGGAATTCAACGTTTTGGAATCGGGATATTCTACCCTCGATCCCATGTTTATTTTGGCTCCATGGGTATTCCTGTTCCTGGTTCCGGCTGTTACCATGCGGCTTTTTTCGGATGAAAAGAGGACCGGCACACTTGAGCTTTTGCTGAGCCGGCCTTTAAGCGATCTTAAAATCATCCTGTCGAAATACCTCGCTGGCGTTGTCCTCGTCCTCCTGGCAATACTACCTACCCTGGTCTATTTTTTCTCAGTATTCTGGCTTGGAAGCCCTCGGGGCAACCTGGATACCGGTGGATTCTGGGGATCGTTTCTTGGACTTTTCTTCCTGGCTGGAGTTTATGTGGCTATCGGGCTTTTCACATCTTCCATTACTGAAAATCAGATTATCTCCTTTATTCTTGGAGTAACCGGCTGCTTTGTATTGTTTCTGGGGTTTGATTATATCTCGAAACTGGGCTTTTCCGGAGGCATTGAAAATTTCATCGCAGGCCTTGGAATATCTTATCATTATAATTCATTGTCACGTGGAGTAATCGATACGCGTGATGTCCTTTACTTTGCCTCCGTTATTGCGGTATTTGTGCTTTTTACCAAAATTGTTCTTGAAAGCCGTAAATGGTAGGAGGTTAAAAATGGACAGGAAAAAAGTTAAACGGCAGAATATTTTTGAGTTGATTCTCCTTCTCGTCGTAGTGGTACTGGTTAACCTGGTAGGCTATTACGTGTTCCATCGTTTTGACCTCACTCAGGAAAAACGCTATTCCGTTTCAAATGGTACCAAAACTTATCTGAAAGAGCTGAAGGACATTGTCTACGTTAAAATATATCTTGGAGATAACAACCTGCCTGCCGGATTTCGAAGGTTGCAGAAAGCAACCCGCGAGCTGCTTGATGAATTCAAGGTGTATGGTAAAAAGAATTTAGAATTCCAGTTTATAAGTCCATCTGAAAGCCCTGACGAAAAAACCCGCCGCGAAGTTTACGATGCATTGGCAAAGGATGGCCTGCTCTATTTTAATGTTCAATCACAGAAAGCTGACGGGAGTAAGACCCAACAGGTGATTTTTCCCGGAGCTGTGATGACCTATCGTCAGCATGGACAGGAATATGATCGGGTAGTCAATTTTTTTCAGGGAAACCTTACGGGCAGTTTTAATGATGCCACTATTAATAAATCCATTGAAACTCTGGAATATGAATTTATTTCGGGCATTCGTACAGTCTCAAGGGAAAATACCCCTACGGTTGGGTTCATTGAAGGCCATGGTGAGCTCGATCAATATGAAGTAGCCCGGTTTGCCCGTGCCATAGGTGATTTTTATATTGTCAAGCGCATTGAAATCGGTGAAAAAATGAATGCGCTTGATGGCTGCCAGGCGATCGTTATCGCCGATCCAAAAACCAAATATTCCGAAAAGGACAAGTTCATTATCGACCAGTTCATCATGCGTGGCGGCAAGGTTTTATGGCTGGTGGATGCCGTAAAGGTTGACATGTCTCCCCTTGCATCGCAGAATGAAACCATGGGAGAGATCAATAGCGCGGTTAACCTGGGTGACATCAGGATAACCCCATATCAAGGAATATAAATCCTGTGAAATTCGATTTTGTCAGTCCTATTGATACTGTTGGTGAAGATCCAAAGGTTCATAAGTCGGTGATTCTCACCTCCTCCAATCAAAGCAGGATCATTCGTTCCCCGATAAGGGTTTCCACAGACATTTTTGCAGAGAAACCCGATCCTTCAAAATTCTCATTGCAAAACCTCCCGGTTGCAGTCATGATGGAGGGTGAATTTACCAGCCACTATAAGAACCGGCTCATGAAGGATTTTATTAATAACAATGTTTTTAAGGTACTTGATAAGAGTGTCGTGCCCACAAAGATGATCGTTGTTGCCGACGGGGATTGTGCAAGAAATGTCGTTACTGTTAAAGAAGGTAAATATATGACTCAACCGCTTGGTTGGGATCAGGCTACGAAAACCACATTTGGTAATCGTGAATTTCTCCTGAATTGTGTTAATTACCTCCTTGATGATTCCGGCGTCATGGCTCTTCGCAACAGGGAAGTGAAAGTCCGATTGCTCGACAGAGTTAGAATAACCACTGAACGCGGTTTCTGGAGCTTGTTTAATGTTGGCCTTCCGGTTTTGATAATTTTTGTATTTGGACTGGTCTACCTGATTTTACGAAAAAATAAGTATTCGAAATGATATGAAGAAGAATCTAATTATAACCGGCCTTATTGTGGTACTCGGAATTGTCGCCATAATCCTGATATCCCGGAACAGCAGCAGCAGTATTAAACGTGAACTCCGGGACTTTGCCGTGGAGGATACAGCTTCCATTGACCGGATTTTCATGGTGATGAAGAGTAACCAGCAGGTAACCCTTACCCGCAGTAATGATCATTGGATGGTTAATGATAAGTATGTGGCCAGAACGGATGCCATCAATAACCTGCTGAAAACACTGAACCGCATACGTGTTAAATCACCGGTGTCAGCATCAATGCTCAACAATGCTGTAAGAATGCTTGCAACCAGGAATACCAAGGTCGAAGTTTACAATAAGAAAAAACTGTTAAAAACTATTTATGTCGGGGGCCCTACCCAGGATCAGATGGGTACCTTTATGATGATCGAAGGTTCATCAGCTCCCTTTGTAATTGATATACCTGGCTTTACCGGATATTTATCCACCCGATTCTTTGTTGACGAGATTGCCTGGAGATCGACTGAACTTTTTAAGTATAATTTTAACGATATCAAGGCAATATCGGTTAAAAACGAAACTACCCCTCACGCATCTTTCCGGCTTGAGAGTCCGGGAAACAATAAATATTTTCTCACTTCACCAGATGGGGTTAATATTCCAGGCACCCTCGATACCGTTGGTGTACGGTTTTATATCAGCCAATTTGAAAAAGTAAATTTTGAGTTTTTTGCCGACAGTACTCCTCAGCGCACCAAAGACTCGCTTTTAGCGGCAAAACCTTACCGGAGCCTGATCCTTGAGGATAATTCAGGAAAGACCAGGAAGCTGATAGCCTGGCTGCGCCCCGCTAACGGAAAGCTTGATGAGGAAGGAAATACCATGATCTGGGATGATGAACGTATGTGGGCACTGATCGACGATAAATCATGGGTGGTGATTCAGTTCTATGTCTTTAATTCATTGTTCGCCACTTACAATAATTTTGTTATCCTGGCTAAGTGAAATAAGTTGTTTATAATTTAGTTCTG
>JAPLDV010000334.1 GCA_026391235.1 Bacteroidia bacterium
CTATAAGAAAGGGAAGAAACGAAGTATGCCGATTACTGCTCTCAATCTCTTTAATTCAATATATTCGTTTGTAGCATTTCTCATTGGGAGCCTGGCCCTTTCGATAATAGGCCTGATCCTTTTTAGGGTAACTAAATCAACCGACCGAAAGAAGTTATTCTTTCATAAGTGTTTGACATTTACCGCCGATTTTGTAGTGAAACGTCTTCCCAACGTAAAAACTCGTGTATTGAACCACTCGGGCGAAGATTTTGGGAAACCTTCGGTGATAATCTGCAACCATCAGTCGCATATTGATCTTATGTTGATTATGATGTTATCGCCCCGCATCGTTATTCTTACGAATGACTGGGTTTGGAACTCGCCATTCTACGGTAGTATTGTAAAGTATGCCGATTTCTATCCGGTTTCAAATGGGATAGAAAACAACCTAAACCCTCTGTCCAGGCTGGTTGAAAAAGGTTATTCGATAATGATATTCCCCGAAGGAACACGTTCTGCAGATTGCTCGATTAACCGGTTTCACCGAGGCGCCTTCTTCCTGGCGGAACGGTTAAACCTCGATCTGTTGCCGATTATTATTCACGGAATGGGCCATGTTCTGCCGAAACCTGATTTTTTAATTCGCAAAGGTTTGGTTACTGTAGAAATACTCGATCGAATCACGCCCGGGAACAAGAGTTATGGGGAAACTTATTCGTTACGCGCAAAGTTTGTGCGCAGAATGTACAAAAGCCATTACCAGAAAATGGCATCAGAAATAGAAACTCCCGGATACTTTGCCGATAAGGTCTTTCACAACTACGTGTACAAAGGAACTGCGATCAGCACTCAGGTGTGCATCGACCTGAAGAAGCACAATAATTACAGTGAAATCATCAATCAGTTGCCAGATAGCGGACATATATTAGTGTTAGGCGCTGGCACAGGTTCATTTCCATTATTGCTCTCGATTGTAAAACCAGCCCTGGCGATTGATGCGATAGAAAAAGACGAAGAAAAACTTGCTTTAGCCCGAAATTGTGCTTCCTGTTCCGAAAAGATCTCCTACATAGAAAGTAACCCATTGGATTTCGAAATCACGCAAACATATGATGCCGTGGTACTGGTGGATTGTTTTTCGACTTTTGACAAAGCCGGGCAGCAGCAGATTTTACTGAATTGCATTAATCATTCGACATTATTGTTGATTTCGGATATTGAGTACTCCTGGTGGAGCAAAGTACGATTGCGACTGACGGGGAACGAATTACAACGAATTAAAAGGTATGATCTGCAGGATCTCGAAAAATCATCGAAAGAATTATATTTCCATCTAACCCAAACGGATAATATATTTGCAATCTCAAAGATGGAATGAAAAAATACGATATAGCAATTATTGGCAGCGGCTTTGGCGGACTTATTTGCGGATACATCCTCAGCCGGAGCGGGTACAAAGTTGGTGTTTTCGAAAAACACGTTCAGATTGGTGGATGCTTGCAAACATTTGAACGAAAGGGTATTACGTTTGATACGGGAATGCATTATGTAGGGAGTATGGAACCAGGCCAGCTATTATACCGTATCTTTACATACCTTAATTTACTGGATGATGTTAAGGTGCATAAGCTTGACACTGATGGTTTCGAACACATACTGTTAAATGGCAGGGAGCACCGTTTTGCCATGGGATACGAAAACTTTGTGGATACTCTGGCTCAAAGTTTCCCAAACGATCGCAAAACATTAGTACAGTACGCATCTGATTTGCGGAAGTTTACCACATCGACACCCATTCTTAATCCTGAGAAGCTCGCCTCTAATGAATTCTTTACGCGCGAGACCGTAAGATTGGGAATTGGAGATTACCTTGACTCTCTTACCACCAACAGCGAACTTCAGAATGTGCTTTCTGCAACAAATATGCTTTATGCAGGTAAGCGCGACAAAACGCCGCTTTACATTCATGCCCTCATAACCAGCTTTTATATCCAAAGTGCCTGGCGTATAGTAGGTGGCGCCAATGCGATTGCCGACAGCCTTTGTAAATCGATTCAAAGTTTTGGTGGTGAAGTCTTTACGCGCGCTGAGGTAAAATCGATAGTTTGCAACTCAAGCCGGGCCACATCTATAGTATTGGCTAATGGCGAAATTATCGAAGCCAAGAACTTTATATCGAACACTCATCCGGCAGTTACGCTGAATATGCTCAACACCTCACTTATTAAGCGTATTTATCGCGAACGTATCAGGAATGTTGAGAACACAGTATCTAATTTTACTCTATACCTGGAGTTTAAACCAAATACGGTGCCGTATGCTAATTATAACTTCTACAAATTCAACCATGGGAATGTATGGGACTGTTCGGCATACACACAAAGCGACTGGCCCCGCCATTATATATTTATGCATCAGGTACCTCAAAAGAATATAGCTTTTGCTGAGAGTGGAGTTTTAATCTCGTACATGCAATTTAGCGAAGTAGAGAAGTGGAGCGAGACCTCTGTAGAAAAGCGCGGCGAGAATTACCTATTGTTTAAGGAAACTAAAAAAGAGATTTTACTCCGACAACTCGAAAACGATTTTCCGGGAATACGAAACAATATAAAAGAAGTATATGCTTCGTCGCCATTAACTTTAAGAGATTATACCGGAACTAAAGACGGATCGATGTATGGAATCTTAAAAGACAAGAATTGCCTGGAGCAAACATTTATTTCGCATCACTCTAAAGTTCCCAATTTATTTTTTACCGGCCAGAATATTAATTCTCACGGAGTACTCGGTGTAGCTGTAAGCGCAATTATTACTTCATCGGAATTTGTCGAATTGAAACAAGTAGTAAACGACATTTTTAAAACCTAGTCAAGTGAAGTACGATTTTGTAATAGTAGGGGGGGGGATTGGCGGACTTATCTGTGGTTGTTTGCTTTCAAAAGAGGGGTACAAGGTGTGCATTCTCGAAAAACACTACACTATCGGAGGGGGCTTGCATGTGTTTAAAAAGCACAATATGGTGTTCGAAACGGGCATTCACTACGTAAGTGGATTTTCGCACAACCAGGTGCTTTCAAAACTCTTCAACTATTTGAACGTGCTCGACAACCTCAAGTTGAAAGAGCTGGACACCAATGCCTTTGATATTCTGCATATTGGCGAAGATAACCAAAAGTATGAAATCGGGTCGGGCGAAGAAAATTTTATAAACGGACTATCCAGGCACTTTCCTGAAGAACGCGAAAACTTAAAAAGGTACATAGGGAGCATAAAGGAGTTGAGCCAAAAATTCTACCTATTTAATCTCGAGACTCGCGAAACCGACATGTTTTCTATGGAAGATGAGTTGATCCAGCCGGTGGGAAAATATATCGACCAATTTTTTACCAATGAGAAACTTAAACGTATCCTTGCCTGGAACAATTCGTTGTATGCAGGAGTTTACGATAAAACCCCGGCTTTTGTGCATATCCTTATCACCAGGTTTTATCTCGAAGGGGCTACACGATTTGTAGATGGCCCGCAGCAACTTGCCGACAACATGGTCAATCTTATTAAGGATGCGGGTGGTGATATATTTACATCAAGTGAAGTAGCTCATTTCGAGATTACGGATAAAAAGGCAAAAAGAGTTAAAACCACTGATGGTCGCACCTTTGAGGCCGACAATTTCATTTCCGCAATACATCCGGCTACAACTCTCGATATGATTGATGCCGACCAAATACAAAAATCTTATCGTAGCCGCATTTCTGCTTTAAAAAATACCACATCGGCATTTACGGTTTTTATTACTTTCAAAGAGAAAAGCTTCCGGTACCTTAATTTTAATTATTATTATTCACCCACTTACAATTCTATTTGGAAAGCTTCCGATTACACTGCCGAAACCTGGCCGATTGGGATGATGTTACTTACCCCTCCAACTTCCGGTGATAATATGTATGCCGAAAAAATGATTGTCAATTGCATCATGAATTTCGTCGATGTAAAGCGCTGGGAGAAAACTAAAACCGGCAAACGGGGCAACGATTATCTGGCTTTTAAAAAGGAATATACCGATAAGAGTGGCGCTAAGTGCCATACTTACTGCGGGAGAGTTTGTTGGTGTAAATACCATCATAAACAAAATAAATGACGAATATCAAAAGAAACAAGTAACTAAAATAATATGAAGTTTAGTTTATTTTATCCTAAGTGGGAAAAGCTGGAAGGTCAAACCACATTTAATCTTCCACCTCATGGCCCTGTTGTATTTGCAGCCGCCTTGCCCGAATACGTGGATGTGAAATTTACCGACGAAAACGTCGAAGAGATAGATTTTAATGAAGATGCTGATTTTGTTGGAATATCGATGATGCTGAGCACCCAGGTAAAGCGAGGGTGGGAAATTGCCGATACGTTTCGCAAACAAGGAAAAAAAGTAATGTTTGGTGGTATCTCTACGATGCTGCATGCTGAGGAAACCATGCTTCATGCTGATACCGTATTTTTGGGAGAAGCCGAAGGAAGAATGGAAGAGGTATTCTCCGATTTTTTAAGCAACAACCTGAAAAAGTTATATAATTACATGTACCAGCTTCCGGATATTGCATCCATTGGCCCCGCACGCCGCGATATTCTGAAGCACAAACTATACAACCACAAAGGTGTTCAAATGGTCGATTTGTTCCATGCCTCACGCGGGTGCAAATTTAGCTGTTACCCTTGCGCAGTTACCTATCTGGGAGGTCGTGGATTCCGGCCGCGACCGATAGCAAAAGCCATAGAGGAACTTGAAACCATCGATAATAACCGTTTGTTTATTGTCGATAATTCACTGGCACAAAATGCGAAATGGGAGATCGAATTGTTTGAAGCAATGATTCCCCTTAAAAAGAAATGGATAAGCCACACCATTGAAGACGATCCTAAAATATTGGACCTGGCAGCTAAAGCAGGTGCCTGGTATGTTTACCAGGCTGTTTTTGATACCTCCGACTATATAAAAGAACGCGTAAAGCGATATCACGATCATGGTATTGGTGTGGAAGGCACTGTTTTGCTGGGACTTGACAATCAGACTGAAGATGATATTAAGCGTTTAGTTGATTTTTTGCTTGAGATAAATCTCGATTTAGCCGAATTTACCATTCTTACTCCATATCCCAAAACAAAAGTTTACGACGACATGCTTCGTCAGGGACGTATTCTCGACCACGACTGGAACAATTATAACGCCGGCAAAGTAGTTTTTCAACCCAGACATATGTCGCCCGAACGCCTGCAGGAACTTTACGATTATGCCTGGGAATCGTTCTACCGCGATGAGCCTCAACCGCAGAAAATGTTTAAACTCTTTTCGAAAGTCAGGCTTCGTGAAATGAACGACAACACCTTTCGCCCCCGTCAACGCGAATTAGCAAAATTAAGTTTCGGAAAAGAAGTCACCAGAACGTTATAATTTTTGTGTCGGAAATGAAAGCATCCCTGGATAAAATAGATATGATTTTCGAATTTGCCGGTTTGTGGGGGCTTCCTTCAAAATGCGGTCTTAAACGTTTTGCTGTAAATGGAAAACAAGGAATTTTAGTTTCAGAGCTATACCAAAATAACACCGGAACATCTGTCACACAAGTTACAACCTCTCTGGCTATGCAGATTTGTGAAAGATTTAATATTGATCCCAAAAACCTGATCTATATCGAACATAGCCCCGACATGAATTCGAAGCTATCGTTTTATAATGAAGAATTCTATAAAGTTAATTTTGAAATAATTGACGGGAAATTAGTTAATCCATCCTGGCAAATGCTTACGATGGATGAAATCAAAACGTATTTTGAAGATGTCTGAAAAGGATCATTTGGAGAAATAGCTTATATTTGTTATCCCGAGGGTTAAAAGCGGGGAGTGGTTAATTACTTACGATTACAAAATTAGTTTGGCATGATACCTGAAATAGAATTGCAAGTACCCGAGGTTGTTGAACGGTTTCAGGAAACACAATTAAAAAACCTTTTTGCCTATTTGGCTGAATTTTCGCCGTATTATAAAAATTTGTTTGCTAAAGAGAAAATTAATCCGGAGAAAATAAAATCGCTGTCCGATTTGTTGCATATCCCTTTAACTGACAAGCGGATTCTTCAACTATTTAATAACGAATTTATTTGTGTTCCGCGCCATAAAATTATCGACTATATTACAACCAGCGGAACGCTGGGCGATCCGGTTACATTTGCCATGAGTGATAAAGATCTCGACCGATTGGCTTACAACGAATATATATCGTTTGCATGTGCCGGGTGCCAACCGGGTGATATATTTCAGCTGATGACAACAATTGACAAGCGATTTATGGCAGGATTAGCCTATTTTTTAGGGGTACGAAAGCTTGGTGCCGGAATCATCCGCGTTGGTAACGGGATTCCTGAACTCCAGTGGGATTCGATTAAGCGTTTCTCGCCAAACATTATTATCGTGGTACCCTCCTTCATTCTGCGTATATTAAATTTTGCCGAAGAAAATGGGATCGACTACCGCCATTCGGGAATTAAAAAGGCTGTCTGTATTGGAGAGAGTATACGTAATCAGGATTTTTCACTTAATGTTTTAGGGCAAAAAATTAAGGATAAGTGGGATATAGATCTTATTTCAACCTATGCGTCAACCGAGATGGCCACCACATTTACTGAATGTTTGCACGGCTGTGGCGGGCACCATCACCCCGAACTTATTATCACCGAGTTGCTCGACGATAATGGTATACCAGTCACCGAAGGCGATCCGGGCGAATTAACTATCACTACTTTGGGCGTTGAAGCAATGCCTTTACTGCGTTACCGAACCGGCGATGTATGTACATTTCACAATGAACCTTGCGCCTGTGGAAGAAAAACGAAGAGGATTAGCCCAATCATCGGCCGCAAAAATCAAATGATAAAGTTCAAGGGAACAACAATTTTCCCGTCATCCATATTCGAGGTACTTGATAATTCTGAAAATGTCGTGAATTATGTTGTAGAAGCCACCACTAACGACTTCGGTACCATGTGGTGGTTTATGTTGGATGCATCAACGGTTCCGAAAACTTTATTAAGGAATTAAAAGATAAATTCAGGGCAAAATTGCGGGTTACTCCGGAAATAAAATTAACCTACGTGGAAATTATTCAAAAGTTGCAATTCAACGAAATGGACCGGAAACCTATTAAATTTATTGATAAACGAAAATAATTGAATCAAATGGTAAATGAATTTGATGACATACATCCGTATCATGATAGCGAAATCCCGGAAGCAATGCAGCGCATTGTCAATAATCCCTTCTTTGGTACAGTTGTAAAATTCTTTTATCCGGATGTGCCCATTGAGGCGATAAAGGCAAAGTTCCTAACTTTTACCAGCGTGTATGGGTTTCAGGCAAATTTTATGGATTTTGCAATTCGCAGCATTGTGAAGAAGACGTCGTCAGGATTGTCGTACAACGGCTTTGAACACCTATTGCCTTCAAAAAATTACATCTTTATTTCAAATCACCGGGATATCCTCCTCGACTCTGCTATCCTCCAGATTTTACTATTTGCCAATAAACTTGACACCTCCGAAATTTCGTTCGGCGATAACCTCATGAGCTCCGAATTCATTATAGATATTGGTAAATCAAATAAAATGTTCAGACTCACCCGGGGAGGAACGCCCAAGCAGATTTTTGCCAATTCGATGAACACATCGAAATACATAAGGTACGCCATAAACGAAAAAATGCAATCTGTTTGGATCGCTCAGCGCAATGGACGTACCAAGGACGGAAACGACCAAACACAACAGGCTGTGCTTAAAATGTTTGGAATGAGTGGGGGAGACAGTTTTTCGCAAAAGTTCTCGGAATTGAACATTGCACCAATCGCTGTATCCTATGAATACGACCCTTGTGATTTTATGAAAACCAGCGAAATATATATCAGTCGGCGGCAAGCTTATGTAAAGGCACCCGGCGAAGATGTGAAGAGCATTATTACCGGGATAAAGCAATTCAAAGGAAGGATACATCTGGCGGTTACCCCTCCCGTTTCTGATGAAGAGCTGCTCCGCATTGAGGATACTCCTGAGAGTGAACGAATACAGGGTTTAGCCACTTTAATTGACAATCGCATATTTCAGAATTACAAACTTTGGAATACCCATTACATAGCCTATGATATGTTGTTTGGTGCTACTTTTGAGAGCATTTATTCAGCTTCCGAAAAAGCCGCGTTTGCTGATTACATGAACAAGATGCTCTCGAAAATTGAAGGCGATAAAGTTGAATTAGAATCCATATTTCTGGGGATTTATGCCAACCCTGTTGTAAATCATATCAAAGTAAACGGCACGGTAAAACAAGAATACAAGGGAACTCCGGTAATATTGGAAAGTTCCTGACTTTTGGCAAAACGGTGGTAGCAGCAGTGACGCATAATCGCTTTTTTTTGCAGGAATGCAGTCATGGGTTGCCTGTAGAGACGCATATTTGCGTCTTCTATGCTTGCAGGGAGTTAAAATTATAAGCTTGATTACCAAAGGATTAACGGAAAAACATTTGTGTTTTGTACTTTCTGCGGACAACATGTAGTATAGATTATATATATTGGCATTGGCATATTAACTTAAAACTTAGACAATATGAAAAAGATTTGTTGCTTATTTCTTAGTATTTGCTTTTTTGCCCAGGTGGGTTTTGCGGGCGGAATCGTTACAAATACAAACCAAAGCGCTGCATGGGTGCGGACCCTGGTCCGGGATGCGTCTATTAATATTGATGCTGTTTATTTCAATCCTGCCGGAGTTGCCCGGTTGGCTGACGGATTTTACGTTGAAGTCAATAATCAGACTATCTCACAAACACGGACAATTACCAATAATTACCCTTTGCTGAAAAATGCAAAATATGAGGCCGCAGTTTCGGCACCTTTTTTTCCTTCTGCTTTTGTTGCATTTAAGAAGGGCAACTTTGCCGTTCATGCCGGATTTGGGGTTGTTGGTGGCGGCGGAAGTGCTGAATACAAAACCGGACTTCCATCTTTTGAAATGGGTATTTCAGATTTGAAAGTCAAATTGGCATCGGCCGGGGTAACAGATTATTCATCACAGATCTATTTTAAGGGATCATCAACATATATTGGGATTCAATTAGGCGCCACATATAAAATAAATGAGTTTATTGCTGTAGGCTATGGTGCCAGATACATTATGGCAACAAATACGTATTCGGGATATATTAAAAGTATTCAAATAAATCCAGGAGGCGGACCATTGATGAGAGCGGATGCATTCTTTACCGGAAGGGCAACGGCGTTAAAACCTGCTGTTGACGGAACAAATTATCTAGTTACCGCCGGTGCCGGAGCTTATACCTTTGCACAACTTCAGGGAGCCGGCCAAATTACCGCAACTCAACGTGCTCAACTTGAAGGAGGCTTGTTAGCTCTTGGATATCCACAAGCCGCTATTGATGCAATGAATATGAATACTGCTTATGCCACATACAATGGAGCCTATAATCAAATGCTTGGCGGTGCTGCTCAAACTGCAGATAAAGAAGTAGATGTCACGCAAGAAGGGACTTCAATTACTCCAATTGTCAGCGTCGATTTATCGATGTTGGATGGTAAACTGGGAATCGCTTTAAAGTATGAACATAAAACCCCACTTGAGCTTACAAACGCAACAGTGGTTGATGGTTCCGGGATGTTCCCGGACAAGGTGGTTGTCCCGTCAGAAATGCCTGCCTTATTGTCTGTGGGCGTCCGTTACAGCATTTCAGACAAATTCCGTACGCAAGTGGGTGTTCATTATTACATGGACAGGGCAGCCAAATATGGGAAAATGGATCCGGTCACAAAAGCGTATGTTACCAACGGAACAGAAGTTACCTTCAGCGACGGAACCAAAGGCGCCTATTTAGATGGTGATTCCTATGAAGCAGGTATTTCATTTGAATATGATGTTGTTAAAATGCTTTCTGTGAGTGCCGGATATATTTACGCGTCACAGTCTCCTTCCAACTATTATCAAACCGATATGAGTTACAGTTTAAACACCAATACAATCGGATTTGGAGCAGCTCTTCACCTGATAGACAGGCTGGAGGTAAACCTTGGATTTTTGAACACATGGTACACCGGTGCCGACAAAACTTTTAAATCCGGTACCATCAACGTAATAGAATCATACAAGAAAACAACTTATTTATTCGCAATCGGTCTGGGATACCGGTTTGGGAAATAAACCTGACAGCTTTAGGGAAGGCTGGGAAATGCACATTAGACCAGCCGGCTTTATCTAAAGCAGGGTAATGAAATTTAAACCTGACAGCTTAAGGAAAAGCTGTCAGGTTTTTTGCGTGGTACGGATATATTGCGTATGTTCGAACATATTATTATTTTTTCTTATGGATACTAAATTGACATTGAAACTTGATAAGAATGTGATTGATAGAGCTAAAGAATACACTTGTCATGTTGGATTTATTGGGCGAGCGAATGCCGTTTTATAATTCAATTGCAAAAATTGCAACTCCTGAATGAAAACTCTTCTTATCATTCTCCTTTCTGTTCTATTTATCGGAAAGTCATTCTCACAAACGATCCTGCTGCCGGTGGTCAATGTAAAAAGTCACAAAACTTTAACGATTGAGAAAATTGAATCTTCTGAACAACAGACAACAGTTTATCTGAGTATTGAAAATCAGAAAACCGAAGGTGAAGCCTGGTTTTGTGCAGATAAGAATATCTATATAAAGAATACCCAGGGAGCTGAAATTTATTACATAACAAAATCTGAAGGAATTCCCACCTGTCCTGATACCTATAAATTTAAAAAGCCCGGCGAAATTTTACAGTTTAAATTAATTTTCCCTAAGATTTTATCTACAATTAAGGAAATTGATATTGTTGAAAATTGTACCGATAATTGTTTTTATTTTAAAGGAGTAATATTGGATCCCGTAACGAATGCCGATATCAAGCTATTTGAAAAAGGGGTTGCCTTGTATACCAATAAAAAGCTTGAAGATGCACTAAATTGTTTCCTCGAGTTAACACTAAATATAATAGATAAAAAATCAAACCTTTACGCTTATTCATTGTATTTTATTCCCCTGATTTATTTTGAAAAGGGCGATAAGGAAAATGCCAGTAAAGAATATGCGAAATTGGTAAATTCATCGGTGACGGATAGGGACATTCTTATTGAAAAGCTGAGCAAAGAAGAGTTTTTTAAGAATCTGAAGTAAGAAATGTAATAACTATTATGAGTCATGCAGCGGAATGCTGATTTTCGTTTTCGATCTGTATATTACACAGCCTCTTTAGTATGAAAAAGTTTGCGAACTTCCTGATACTCTTGAAACAAAAACTACCAATCATTGTAAACAATCCTTTTAACTCTGATATATGTTTTCCATACTCCCCGGTTTTATTTATAAGGCATCCGGGGTTAACCGGCCATTGAGAGCCAATGAAGACCGTCCCCAGGATAATCTGAACAGGACTTACTGCCGCGATCAGATCAACAAGGTGGCGAACGCTGTCAGGGAGATCATTAACGCGATAAAAAAACCTGATCAACCAGGTGTAGCGGTTTCCGGGATCGTTGTCACCGAAAAATCCAAAAGGCTAAAGAAATGGAACCCTAGGGTGCGGGCTATCGATATGCAGGAAGATGGGCCTGCCTGAGAAGTAGAAGAAACCGCTGTGATCAAACAAATCTTACTTTCAAATCCTTTTGGAAGGAAGCATGAAATGTTATCTTTACTCCAATCTGAAATCAACAGTAAAATGAAAAGCTCAGGTTTCCACAAATTGCCCATCCTCTTTTTTCTTTCAACCCTGCTGTTTGCCGGATGCGAAAAGCCGAATACCGCCCCGGTGGCAGATTTTTCCTTCTCGCCGGCGTCAGGGGCCATGGATACCCTGTTTACTTTCGATGCATCAGGAAGTTCAGATACTGATGACGACATCTCAAAACTCGAAGTGCGCTGGGACTGGGAAGCGGATGGCGTCTGGGATACGGATTACTCTGCGGTAAAGACTGCCAATCATCGGTTTAAAGATTTCGCAGATAATTACGTCATACTCGGGGTAAAAGATACAAAGGGGCTTACAGCCTCCCTGAAAAAACCGGTCT
>JAPLDV010000143.1 GCA_026391235.1 Bacteroidia bacterium
CAAGCTCAAAGAGACGGGCACAAAACACTGGAAGGCGCCAAACGACAAGGCAACCAACAGCAGTGGTTTTACCGGCCTTCCCGGTGGGACCATCTATTCTGAAATCTGGAACAATATCTATTTTAACGGCAAAACGATGAGCGGCTATTTTTGGACTTCAACCGCGTACAATACAGAGCTGATCCATTGCTTTTATTTGATGGACACTTATGAAGTGATCCAGCCGTATGAGATATACCCGGGATTCGGGATGTCGGTCAGGTGTGTGAGGGATTAGAAATATCTGCGATCCCAAAACCCGCATCATCCTCGTTCCACCTATCTGATCACCGGAAATGCACTGATCCTGAGCCGTGCAGCACCCATCGGAACCAACTCAACCTTTATTTCCGGCTGGGTTGATACCACCGGGCTATCCATCAACTCTCCGCAAAGTTTATACTGATCGAGTGTCCATTCGGGTATCTGACGTGCTTTAACTTCAATACTTAAAGGTACTTCAGTGAGCGTAAACGGAAAATCGGACTCCGGCCAGGGCCGATGGGTGATTTTAAAGGATTTTAACGGATCTTTTTGATCCAGGACCAGGCCATAGTTCCAATCCGATCCCGGATGAATTTCCCAGGAAGGCCATTTCGCCTGATCAACACCTTCCTGCCATTTGGAGCCCCCAACGGCTGTTTTATCACTTTCCTTTTTAAGGTAATCTTCTTTTATTTTCAACGAAAACGTTAGCGGTCCGTAATTGACGCTCACCGACCGGTGGTTCTTCTCCCAGGTTGTCAATCCCAGTTGCATCGGAAGGAGCAGCTCAACCTGATCGCCCGGCTGCCAGAGGCGCTTGATCCGGATATTACTCCCGGTTTTTGCAGTAGTATTGTAGGTTTTCCCGTTTATCGTTACGCGGGCATGGGTGCACCACTTCGGAACACGCAGATAAAGAGGAAAATCTGTTGGCTGCTCCATTTTCATATCGAACCTTATGATCGAATCAAAAGGATAATGGGTTGTTTCAGTGATTTCTACTACGGTTCCGGTCCCTACCTTGACCTTAACCGTACTCTCGCAATACAGTGAAGCGAAAACACCGTTGTCGGGCGTTGCAAGCCAAAGATTCTCTTCTCGGCATGATCGGCCCAGAAATTGTCGCCGGTAATACAAAGCATATTCTCATCTGAATTCATCTGTTCAACAATACCGCATGTTTCTATCGCCTGCCTGGGGTCGGAATATCCTGGCCGGGCATTTTCATCGGCACCATACATTCCGCCCGGAACCTGTCCGAAGTGTTCCCGCATGATCTGAAAAACCTCATAGGAGGCCTCCAGATCATCCGGGCTGTGGCTCAGTAAAGAGTAAATGGCGGGCTCCCGGAAGCCTTGTGCGACGTTCACATTGTGCCAGTCGGGTAACAGTTTATACCATTCCGGTATTTTGTTCGGGTCACTGCTTTCTTGCGCTTCGTTGTGGCGTAAAATCCAGCTGGTTCCGCAACGATGGATCTTCTCGCCCAGTTGGAGCAGGAAGGGTTCACCCGTGCGATTATACAGCCAGATAACACTATAAAGATTGTCACCCGATCGCAACCCCTGCCAGTAACCCTGGAGAAAATCTTCATCGGTTACCGACAGCTGGTATTTGAAATAGCGGGTCATAAATCCAATAACCCTCTTATCTCCGGAATACTCGAAATAGGATTGCAGGCAGTACAGCATGATCATGTTGGGCCAAAAATCCTGCTTGCCCTGATCCAGACTGTGAGGGCCAAAATCACCGTTTTCCTTTTGACTGCTCAAAACGGCCTCAATCCAGATTTTAGCTTCGGCAATCATTGCCTCATCTTTCAGAATATAGGCCAGGTTGCCATACCCTTTGAGCCAGTAAGGGACCTCTTCCCAGCCCCATTTGCCTTTGCCGTCGTTCGACAACCAGGCATTGTCGGTTTTTTGCAGCCAGGCACTGATGTTTACAAGCTGTCCGGTTAACCCGTCGCGCTGTCTATCCAGATAAACCTTCAGCCATCCGCCGGGTTCAATGCTGCCCACCGGCAGTTTAATATATTTGCTTTCAGCCAATGGCATCCGATTTCCCGGATACCAGGTGTTTCCATTTTCGGTGCTTCTCGTCTGGGAAAATACAGGTGCCCAGAATAATGCAGCTGCCGCGAACAGGATAAACTTCTTCATAAATGAGAACATTAGGATTTTGATTTTTTATTCATTATGCGCTAAAGCTACAATTCTGAATGCAAGATTGTTGAATGGTTTCAAAAAGGTAGCTGTCCAACTAATCCTTTTATCACTCGGAAATGCAATCCCGGTCGCTATTTGGATTTTCCGGCACAAACAACGTATTGCACGGAATTACTACCCATTACCAGCTTATAGTAAGTTGTTTTATAGTATAATCCGCTCTGATCTGTCATTGTATAAATATAATCGACCCATCCGGTGCCATTTATCAATGCTCCCTGAACAATCTCATCGCGAAATTTTTTACCAGCAACATCTGGTTTTCCGGCAAAAGAGATTCCAACAATGGACTGATTGGTTGCATGAGCAATTATT
Organism: Bacteroidia bacterium; assembly: GCA_026391235.1. The sequence continues at coordinate 2,568 of JAPLDV010000143.1, forward strand.
ACCACATTCTTGTCATAAGCAAATACATACAATGCATTATTATTCTGATCCTTATAAGGCACGAGCCCCTGATTGATCTTTGAAATGGTACCGTGGGCGTCTGATGCGATATCGGCTGCCGTGCGGTTGACCAAGTTAATGACCTGTTCATCAGTGATCCCGTCGGTAGCATGCTGGATCAGGCTGTAACGACTGATAATTTTCTCGTATTCGCTGCTGCCGTCAGCCGCCTTTTCTGATTTAAGCTTATCCAGCTGGTCTTGAAAACCAGTGATCATTGCATCAGAGGTTTCAATATTAAAGGCATAGTAGAGCTGATCGGAATGAACGGTGAACGGGGCTCCGAAATCATTCGCTGAATAACCCAATGCCTGGATAATCAGGCTGTGCCCGGCCTGAGAGGTGGAAATACATTGTACTTCCCTGCTATCGACTAATGCTTTATACATTTCAGCCAGATTATTGTAAACAATGATATTAGCCCTGAGTACACCGCTATCCATCAGCATGTCGATACTGCTATAGCCATCGACCACTCCGGTAAAATAATTGTTCAGATCGGTTATCTCTTTGAGCTGGATACCCGAATCTTTCAGGGAGAGTACGATTTCAGTATGCGGCGCAATCGGGCCAACCCATTTGAAAAGGCTATCCCTTTCACTTGTTCTGACCATGGAGAAGAGCATGGTATTGGGCATTGTAAGCACGGTTTCATAAGCACTTGCCCAAGCTGAAACATTTATCACCGAACGGTCGATCGACAGCCCGAGTTTCTTGAACAGGCCCTCGAGAATATCCACGGACACCCCGTTAACCTGCCCATTCTCGGAATAATTGAAGGGAGGATAATCTTCGGTTAGATAAGTAAATTTCTCGGGATCCCCGTTGGCAGTGGATTTGTCCTTTTTACATTGGGTTAAGATAACCGGCAGGGTAAGCAGAGCAGCGAAAAGGACCAGGAATAAGGTTTTCCTGCAGAGTACGATTTTACATTTCATCAGCCTGGATTGGTTAGCTAAATTTAAACATGAAAAGTATAAAAATTCAGTCAATCGTTTTCGAACGAGATATAAATGAATTTGTTCAATACCTTTTGCAGACCACGAATTTAAGTTTTACGGGTTCCTGCCCGTCCATAAATTTTACCGGCTCCTCAATATCTTTGAATTCGATCAGTCCAAAATCTGAAAATTCTCTGATAACAGATTCATCGTCATAGAAATACACTTTTAATCCTTTGGAGATCTCATACCTGTCCTTGCTTAGATATTTACCGGTGGCATATACACTCATCTGCTTTGAAGCAATTAAAAAAATCATTAATCCACCTTGTTTCAGCTGTTTATAACATGACAGCAGGAAATTTTTTCGCTCTGTTTGGGTTAATAAATGAATCAAAGCATAGCAGAAGATCCCGTCATACTCTTCGTTATCAAATGGCATGGAAGTTACCGAACCATGGTATATCACGCATTCCAGTCCATTGGCTTTAGCCAGATCAATTGCCGATTTTGAAATCTCTATTCCTGTGATTCTGAACCTATTCTGATAAAATAGCTTAGCATTTCTGCCGTAACCGATTCCGGGAATCAGAATATTCTCAATCCCTTGGTCTTTAAAAATATTCAAGGCTAGGGTTGCGGAATCTGAAGGTTCAAATTTCCACATGGCCCCTTCGCTCTTAAACCGCGATTCCCAATATTCAGTCATACAACTTTTACCTGGAAAAAACATTTTTAATACCACTAAAATTAGAATAAAGCTAAAAATCTTTCTTATGGTATTTTCGGGAATACTGACCGCAATTTTTGAAGTAAAATAGCTGCCTGCCATAAAAGCCTATGCAATTATTAAAGCGCTTTCAGATTAACATAACCAGCTTAATAATTTATTGAACTTCCTGCATGAAATATCCGGGTATCTCCGGCTTTCACTTCAACCTTGGGCCATTTAAAAAAGGCGGTGTATCTGAGTGGTTTTTCTGAATCGGCGGAGGTTTCTGCGAAAATTGAAATACTGGCATCGTACCTGGTCGGGTTCGTAACGGAGAGTTCTACCCCATCTGCGGTACGTTTTAATACTTTGGTTTCAATATGATCAAAAACATAGATCACATCTTTATCGGTTTGCAGGTATATTCCCGGCAGCTCCATGGCCATCAGAATGCCGTTCAATTCGTTCCAGCCTGTTTTGCCGAGCGTTCCACGGGAGCCGCGGCTGTCGGCATCGCAGTAGGTCAGGCGCTCCGTAATCCATCCGTTCGGCTGGACCCCTTCGGCCCAGGCGTGAACAATATCGTGCATAAGATCCGCATAGCGCCTGTCACCGGTTGCCCGGAATATCTTGAACAGCGGATCACCTGATGAGGTGCAGATGCCAGGTGCGCCATGCTTATTCTGGGTGCTTGCCCAATAAACACCGGCAAGCTTCGCGCCCAGCTGCCCCAGCTCGGTTTCCGGGGGCAGCTCATAATCGTAGGATACCGTCCAGGTGGCACAAAGGTTGGCAAGATTTCGAGATTTCTCCAGCCAGTTTTTGTTGCCTGTAAGCTCGTAAAGAACCATCAATGAGGTCATTAACCCGGCTGCAGATTCTGAATCGGCATTTTGCAGGATATCGGCGCAGGCCCCGGTGGTCATACCCAGACCGGCAAAATCCCTGTTGTAGTAAAAATCAGCAGCCTCCATGGCGATCTTCATAAATTCGGGCTCTTTAAAATACTCCGAGGCCAGCGCCATTCCGCCGATGGCACTCGCTCCGCTGGTTGTGTTATATACCGCCACCTCGCCCGTCTCAATGTTCACGAAATTGCCCCATTGTCCGTTCTTTTTCCAGGTATCCGCAAAGGCCCGGGCCAGCCTTTTTATGTTCAATTCCCACTCAGGTTTAATAAAACCTGTTTTGTTCTGCGCCTTCAGCAGGTTAAATTGTTTGATCATCCAGAAGAGAACGTCACCGTTTTTTCGGGTAAGTGTGATCCAGGGAAATTCATCGTAACCCTCGCGTCCGAAACATTTTCCGTCGAAATTCAGGGCGCCGTAAAAATAGCCGGACTTCCCCTGGGCCCGCGGGATGGCAAAATCAAAGGTGCTGGCCACCCGGCTGAGATGGAGGCTATCCCCGTGTACCAGCATCGGAAAGGTGTTCATCATGCCGCCCACCCATCCGAACGATATCCAGTCGGCATTCTCCGGGCAATAAAACCTGAACTCTTTCCCATTGTAAAACCGGCTGTCGATATTTTTGGTCATCAACCTTATTATCTCACTGAATGATAAAAGATTACGCGGATGGTTGGGACCGGTAACGGATTTCCGGACGGTCATGAATCTTTCCAGAAGACCGGGAATATCCGGACTTTCGAAGGAAAACAGTCGCAAATTCAGGGTCAGCTCATCTCCGGGGTTCCAGTCGATACCGCGGTCCGGACTCGGGCCAAAGCCGATAAATTCAGGTTTCCTCGAACGCACGCCCGGAGCACTGATCATGAGGGTTGCGCGTGACCGGTCAGGACTTTCTTCTACCGTCAATCCATTGTCAATCATTATATTCCCTATGCGAACACCTTGCTCAGCCAGTAGAATGAATGCCCGTTTATCTTTTTTGCAGTAAAAACAGATGGCCGGAGTGGCGGCATTGCATGCGCTGACCTCAATTTTGGACGGACCGCCCGGTTCAGGGGAAAGTTGAGGCAGTCCTGTAGTGGTGAGCGGCAGGTCTTTCCGGTAAAGATCTTCGCGGCCGAGCCCTGCAGCATATTCCCGGTCGACGATCCGGTTACGGTTGCCGTTATATACCGAGGCGGGTATCATCACATAGTTTTTGGTACTCCAGTTATTGAAGTCGAACGCCACCGCAACACCTGAAGATCTGGCGCTTCCTTTATCGAGTTTAAATTTGATAATCAGATCGATAGTGTCATTTGCGCCGGCAACCGGAATGCTGCTGACTGTGCAGGTCCATCTCGTCTCCGGAGTGATCATTTCACCGTTCAGAAATGGTAAGGTATCTGCGAGCTTCGCAACATCATACGTGCATTTCAGCAACCGCATGGTGCCACCCAGCGGTCTTAGAAATTTGTCGATTGAGGAGCCGGCAGGTTGAGCCGCAGATTCCAAAACGCATATTCCCGATGCCAGGATCAGGAAGATAAGGACCCTGCTTTTCATTTTGCTCAATTATTAAAGGGTTCAATCAGGAGCATTTCATCTTTCCCCAAAGGTATATCGTAGAGACGGATATATCCGTCTTTAACCGGGTCCTGCATAATGCATTTAATATCAGATAATTATCTGGTCTCACTCCGGTTACAGGTCCATCACAATAACCAGATTTTCCCTGACCTTTCGTGCCTGTTCCGGGAGAATGTTTCCGATTTTGCGGATCAGGCGGTTATTGTCGATGGCACGGACCTGATCGATCATGATATCGCAGGGCAGTTTCATCTCATCAGTAGTCTGATCGACGTGGACCCTGAGTAAATTTGCACCGGGAATTATTTTTGATGTTATCGGGCACACCAGCGTTGAAGGATGGATTCCGTTGAGAAGATTTGTCTGAACAATTATTACAGGGCGAACTTTTCCCGGTTCAGTCCCACGCCTGGGATCCAGGTTAGCCAACCAGATGTCGTACTGTTTAATCTTCATCATCGATTTTCTCAAATTCCGATAATACGATGAGCGAATCTTTTGCCACCAAATGGGATTCAAAAAGAAGTTGTTTCTTGATTATCATCCTGCGATTCAACCTGTTATAGTATTCAACTGCCTGGTTGATATACCGGTTCCGGGGCAAATCCTTCTTTTCAAGGATATCTTCCATTTCTTTAAATATTTCTTCTTCCAGCTTTAAGGAAAGAATTTTCATAACATACTTTTAGTATATACCAAAAGTATATCAAAAATACTTAATCTCAAAATCCGTTATACAACTATAGATGCACCTTTTCTGGTGAAATGGAAAATCCAGACCAATTTTATTGAGATCCCGGATCTCGTCCCTGTCGCCATGGTCATCGTCTTTCCTATCTCACCAGGTGCCTTGTGCTGGTGATGGTTCCGTATGGGGTGCCAATCAGGGCGGCCTCGATGGTGTAATTGCCTGGTTTCAGCTCATTATCAAAAGAATAGCTTGATTTACCCTGGCCGTAAGCCGGGATGCTGAGTGTTTCGGTCTTTTCCTGAACCACCCCATCATCTTTCAATAATCTGATCCTGATATTCCCCGTCCAGTCTTTTCCCAGATCATTAATGGTTATGACCGGGATATTGCCCAGGGTTGGACCTGTCAGCGTATCTTGCCAAAAATCAACCATCAGGCCGACCGGTGTGAAAGAATTGCCGACCTGCTTCAAAAATTGTGGATCCCAAACCAGGTTCACCAGATCGAGCCAGTTGTCGCTGGTCTGCCCATTTGCCCGGTCGTAACCCAGAGCGGTGAAATACAGTACGCCCGCGGCTTTCCGGTGGCAGCGCCAGAATTCGGTTTCAGCCGCAATAAGATGTGCAGCCGTTTCCCGGCGTTGATCAGCGGTTGCCTCTTTACCCAAAAGATTTTCATACAGATGTTTGGTCAGGGTGGTCGGACTTCCGTCGCGGTTAAGCCATAGCCAGCCGTATTCATTGATGATCACCGGATGGTTCCCTGAATTTTTTTGGGCATTTCCTTCAGGTATGATGCTCGCTTTGGCGAGGTCCCTCATTTTGAAGTTGGCATCTGAAAAATGATAAGGATGCGACTCAAATATGTCATTATCAGCCCGAACGGTGCTGTAGCTGTTATCCCAGGCCCGACCCGACAAATCAAGTTTCCTGACATTTGCAATGGCCGAATCGATGGACGGTTTGGATAACCGGGTTTCGTTGGTAGCATCCCAGATTACTACGCTGGGATGATTCCATCGTTCCTGCATCCATTCCTTAAATTCAGTGGCCAGCTTGCTGCTGTTCAGGTGCTTGGTCCACCGGTTCCAGGTGGTATCCCCGTACCAGATGGGAAATTCATCCTGGATCAGTATACCCTCCTCATCGGCAATGTTGTACCATTCCTCGGGCGGAAATCCGATGCAATACCTCAGCGAGTTCCAGTTCATGTCGGTTATAAATTTCCGGTGCATCTTACGCACCCAGTCGTAATTCCATGGCAGGTTGCCGCATAATGAATCCTCAAAAAACCGGTAAATGGAGATATTGGATCCCCTCATAAAATAGTTTTTCCCGTTCAGTACCGGCAGATGGGAGACAGGATCAAAACGCAGCTCCCGCATCCCAAAGCGGGTTTTAAAATTGTCACCCGGGGTGCTGACTTCCAGATTGTACAGGAACGGGTCTTCGGGTGACCAGAAACGGCAATTCCTTATCGGAACTGTGATCTCAATTGTTTTAGGGATATTGGCCTCAGCCGTAACATTTTCCCGGGTATAGTCACCGGCAATGGTTCCGGACCCGGCCTCCCTGATGACCACGGTAATTTTCGAAGAAGCGGTAATGTCCGGATTCATTACGGTCACCTGAATCCTGGCGGTTTTGCCGACAATGTCAGGGGCAACTTGAACATTCCGGATGAATGGTGCTCCGCTCAAAATCAGGTCAACATTGTCGAATATCCCTGAAATATACCGTTCTTTCTCATAATCAAATCCATCCGGCATATCCTGGGGCAATGAATTCCGGCACGATCCCACTGAAATCACCAGCTCATTCTCACCCGAACGGATGAATTTTTTCAGATCAAAATAGCCGGGCGTAAAACAGGGCAGGTGCTCTCCTATGTAACTGCCATTCAGATAGACCTTTGCGCCGAACATGGCTTTACCGACTTTAAGGAGTGTGATTGACGGAATAGTTTCTTTGATATTAAAAGTGCGGCGGTACCAGTAGGCTTCACGCAGGCTATCCTGTTGGTGATAAAACAGTTCCAGGTTTGTGTTGATTACCGACCGGTCGGGCAATGGCGGGGCCGGGTTTACAAAGGCCGGTTTTGCAGAGGTGATCAAGCCAGGAACAGCGATTGTCCTATCGAATTTTGAGGGAATCACATCCTTTTTCCCTTCGGCTATCTGCCAGGTTCCGTTAAGGGAAATTGTGTTTCTTTTGCCGTTGTTTGGCGAGCAGGCTGTGATGCCTATGAATGCCAGAATCACTATCGTGTAATTTTTCATTTTTCTCCAGGTATAAATTACTCTAACGGGCCAGTTGTTTTATGTCCTTAACTTCCAGAACTCCTTTCGGATAACCGTTTATTGCCGAATTTATCATGGCCCTCCCAAGGTCCTGAAGGGAGCAGATCATATTAGGAAAGAGGATCCGCAATACCGGCATGAGCCAGCCCATGTATGAAAACCAGGCGTGTATGTGCTTCATGCCTTTGGTTGGTATCGGAAAGGCAAGGCGGAAGTTAAATGCCTGCTTGAAAGGCAATTTCATCAGGTCGTTCTCGGTTTTGCCTTTAATCCGGCCCCACATCATCCTGCCTTTTTCTGTACTGTCGGTGCCGGCACCGGAAACGTAGCAGAAGGTCATTCCCGGATTGAGTCCGGCAAGCATCGCGGCGAAATTCATGGTCAGGGTATAGGTAAGCCGGAAATATTCGGGCTCCTTCATCCCGACCGATGAAACACCGAGGCAGAAAAAGCAGGCATCATAGCCGGTTATCAGTTCTGTCAGCGGGGAGATATCGAAAAAATCCGGGTGAAGGACCTCGGTTAGTTTAGGGTGAGTTACCCCGCAGGTTTTACGGTTGATCACCAGGATCGATTCTACATTCGGATTGTCGAGGCACTCAAGCAGGACCCCTTCACCAACCATGCCGGTTGATCCGGTAATAATGACTTTCAGGTTTTGCATAATAAAATGGGTTTCGGGTATCAGGTATCAGGTATCAGGTATCAGGTATCAGGTATCAGGTTAGGAAGATTCCGGTATCGGGAGCAGGACAAAAGCTATACTTCATGTGAGAATGGCTTCTGACAGTTACTTTCTGTTTTCCGGTCCACGTACCGGTCAGTGATTCAGGTACTTTACAGCTACAGGATGATTTTGAGGCGGTGTGGCCGGAAACCAGCAGCAACGCTGAGGCAGCGATAATCAGGTAAAAGAATTTTGGTTTCATGGCAAAATCGAATAAGAAAACCAGGTGGGAATATAGTCAAATTACTGCTGACCAAAAAAGTATCCATCCCCTCACTCAAACTGGGAGGGGGAAGGCTCC
>JAPLDV010000468.1 GCA_026391235.1 Bacteroidia bacterium
CAGCTCGGTTTCCATCGTTAAATTCAGGAATGGATCAGTCGGTAAGGTCGCTTCCGTAATTGATTGTTTGCAACCCTATTATTTTCATATACATCTGGTGGGAAGCAAGGGCAGTTTGCTCGACAATAAATTCTTTTCATCAAAACTCACCGGTCTGGATAAAAGCAAATGGAGCGAACTGTCGATGAAGATGCTCGACTCCGGCGATGTATCCGATCACCCGTACCAGATGCAGTTTGAAGCATTTTTTAAGGCTGTTGACGAAGGTAAGGAAATGCCTTTGACCAGTCTGTCCGAAGCACTTAAAACGCATGAATTGATTTTTGCTGCCGATAAATCAGCCGGGATTCAGTAACCAAGGTTTATAATCCACTCCTGAGATATGAATCTCGTCGTGTATGATACATCGTCCTGTATTGAACTTTCAGCTCATCAGATAAATATGAATTTTCAATTAGCGATTCAGCCTTACAATAAGATGCACAGAATCGGTCAATCTCTCTCTTAACCGTTTTTTCCGGTAGTCCGATTCGTTTGCCAAATTCTATAAATGTTTTTCCTGTAATTATTCCTATTGGGCGGTTCGGTTGATCGCCTGCATTAAACAAACCTTTTCGAAGGGCAAAGATTTCATCACCAGGCAAGTGTAACCCTGTATTGATCAGGTCGTATGCTGGTGTCAGTTTGAAATCACCATCCGTTGTTTCCAGCAATGAGAAATTCTTGATGTGAGCATCACCATTGGAGTTCAGAAAGTTAAAAACAACCAGGTCGAAGAACTTTAATATTTCGACTCTCCACGCCGGGACGTATTTTTGCATAAGTTCAGCCAGGCCTTGATAGCTAAGGGAATCATACTTGAATTCCTTTCCTGCGTTTTCAGATGTCAAACCTCCAAGAGATGCAAAATCTTCTTCACGATATTTAGTTCCATCTGGTGCAACATCAAATCGTTTTGTTACATATGGTAATGCGGTGAAATGTTCCTCCCTGCAAACAATCGTTTCCTGGCAATCGGTGAGTATGTCTCATATCCTGCTGCTAATGTCGATGGGCATACATTCAATGTGTACATGATTTACAAAGGTTTAACGGTTACAGCACCTGAAACGTCGGTTTGTGCTGTTGCAAGCAATATGCCGAAGTGATCGTTCTCATCAATATGAAGGATCCTGGATTGTGCCTTTCGGTTACTGCCTTCCGACAACAAATTGAAGAAAAATGGAAACAGATATTCTGAGTGATACTCCTGTTGTGACTTACTCATAGTCAGACTGATCGAAGGTTTGTCCGGATTAGCAAAGTAATCATCATCATACCTGAAAAAATAATCTTTACCGGAGACCTCTGTGAGTTCTCCTGCGTATGCCCCACGAAGATATACTGCTGCTTTTCTCATTTGCCGTTACTGTTTTCCTTTTACAATGACCTGAATGTCCAAACCCAGGGTGTCAAGTATCTTTTCAAGCACATCCAGTGACGGATTAGCTTCACCCCTCTCGATTTTTGTAATCGTGTTAATACTCACATTCGCAAGTTCTGAAAGGGTTTTTTGATTGATATTAAGCATCTTACGCCGTAACTTAATAATTTCTACTATCTTTTTCATAATCCCGGTATATTGTGATTTATTCTTGTGCAAGACCTTTTATGGATGCTTTTTCAACATTCTCAGTTGACTTCATTGATTAACAGCAATTCACACCTTCACCGCAATCACAGGTCGGTTCGGTACCCCTAAGTAATCCGTTAATGATACCGGCTGCACAACCGACTCCGGATTTCACCTTTATAGCCTCCTGTGAACAATTCATCTCGCAAGCACCGCACTCCATACACAGATCTCTGTTTTTAATAAAGGCCCGCTTGTTGCTGATTTCAAAAACGGCATGGGGGCATACGTTAATGCACATCCTGCATCCATTGCATTTTTCCGCATCAAGTTCAAGCGTAACTACATCCGATAAATATACATATCCATTCATAACGGCAAAAGAGGTATAAAGCGTGAGATAATCCATCCGGATAGCCCCAGGCCAACCAGGATCAACTGGGCCGGAAACATGAATTTCATTTCCTTTTGAACGCCCGAAAGGGAAGTAAAAGTTGACGAACCCGTAAAATTCATGGCCATAAATGACGACAAACCCGCAATCATCAGAATCCATGAAATGATTTCCAGGAGATTATGGCCCAGGATGTTTGTTATGGCAAGTAGCATTGCGACAAGCAATCCCAAAGAAAGACCTTTGAGTGCAAACCTTCGGAAAGGAATATAAGGCAATAGAACAGGGGTGAGAGCGCATCCGGTTAGGTACCCGGCAGTCAGGTTGACCACGGCCTTCCACCCGTCGCTGATCGCAATATCCATTGAATACCCTGATGGGTTGAGTCCGGAAAGGATGAAAAATGCCAACGGAATCAGGATCAGGTAATATCTGGCATAAAAAATATCAACCGGAATCAGTTTCATCCTGTCTTTCAAAGAGAAAGTCACTGTACGCATCTCCATGGTCGCCTTCAATCCGGCTTCAATAAAGGATTTGATGTCCATCGCTCTGACCGGCCCGTAAATAACCTTGAATCCGGTCAATTTCGTCACTTGATGCGCTGCCACACCGGGTGCACTGAGTTGTGGCAGTATCAGTTCCCGATGATCGACCAACCTGGAAAGGTGATGAATGCGGATTTGGCGGACAACCTCCCTGTCACTGAAAGTCTTCTTACCGGCTGCACACCATACGTTAATCCCTTTCGTATTGATTGCCAGAATCCATGCATCCAACCCATCCAGCGCCCTTCGCAGGTGATCAAAACTCAGTTTATAGTTTCCTGTGACAAAAACCCGGGAAGATGAATCAGGATTACCAACGGCGTAAACTCCGGGTTTTATGCGGTAACTCATTCGTCCCAAGGACCAGCGCGCCTTAACTGCGTCGATGTGATCCCGGGTGCTCCAACTTGTTGCAACAACCGGGATTGTGCGGGAATCTGCCTGTAGCTGCCCGGTAATAAAATTCATTTTGCCGGTATTCTTTGTCTTTAAATCGTATTTGATAACTCGCCTGATCACCCGGATGCTTAAACCTTGTAATGTTACTTAAAAATTGGCTTTGTCCATTCAGCGCCGACTTCAAGATTCCTTTTTTAACACAACATGTTTTGAAGTACCAAGTCGAATAAAAATGATGACCATCAGCGGGAATTGGTTAAAATTCTTCTGCAAATGGAATTAAATGAAGAATTCTGTAAATTTGACTCTAATTTAATTTAAAGAGATTGATCCATGGTTAAAGAAATTACCCTACAGGAACTTATTCCTGCAGCATTCATCAACGAAAAAGTCGATGAAATTAAAAAAGCGGTAGGAGACGGCATTGCCATTAATGCCCTTTCCGGAGGTGTTGATTCATCCGTTGTCACAATGCTTGGGCATAAAGCATTGGGGAAGCAGCTTAGAACTGTCATTATCGACAATGGGCTTATGCGTGAAGGAGAGGTGGTAAAGGTCGTGGAATACTTCAGGGAACTTGATGTGGTTGTGGAAATTATTGAAGCCCGGCAGGAATTCTTCGATGCGCTCCGTGGAATTACAGATCCGGAAAAGAAACGCGAAGCCATTACCCAGACTTTTTACCGGAATGTCTTTGGCCGTATCGTCAGGGAGAGCGGGGCAAAATTCCTGCTTCAGGGTACGATCCTTACGGATATCGACGAAACAATAGCCGGAATAAAACGGCAGCATAATGTTTTTGAGCAGTTAGGGATTGATCCCCAGAAGGCATTTGGCTATAAGATACTCGAACCATTAACCCAACTCCGAAAGGATGGAGTCAGAAAAGTTGGTAAAACGCTCGGCCTACCATCCGATCTTTTCGATCGTATCCCGTTCCCCGGCCCGGCGCTTTCTGCTCGTGTAATCGGAGAAGCAACACCCGAACGGATCGGGACGGTCCGTAAAGCAACAGCAATTGTTGAACGCATCCTGAAAGGAAGCCATGCCTTTCAATACCTGGCTATATTGCATGATGACCGTGTAACAGGCATGC
>JAPLDV010000141.1 GCA_026391235.1 Bacteroidia bacterium
ACCATTATCTATCTTTCGGAATGCGTTTGTTATCCCCAAGCTTTATTTCAAAGGTTTAATAAAATTGACTCCCATGAACAAACTAATCCTCACTACAATGACAATGGCAATCCTGCTATCGTGCAACGGGCCTGTGAAGAAGAACATTGAATACCCTGCTACAAAACAGGGAGATGTTGCCGATACCTATTTTGGAACCCGGGTTCCTGATCCTTATCGCTGGTTAGAAGATGACCGGTCGGAAGCGACCGCTGCCTGGGTTAAGGAGCAGAACAAGGTAACCTTTGGATATCTTGGCGCCATCCCTTACCGCGAGGAGATTAAAAACAGGCTTCAGAAGATGTGGAACTATGAGAAGTTCACCGCGCCATTTAAAGAGGGCGGATACACCTACTTTTCCCGGAACGATGGATTGCAAAACCAGTTTGTTTTATATCGTCAGAAGGATAATGGTGAACCCGAGGTATTCCTGGATCCGAATACATTTTCATCAGACGGAACAACTTCACTTGGTGAAATGGATTTATCAGACGATGGCAGCAAAGTGGCTTATTCGATTTCCGAGGGCGGATCCGACTGGCGAAAGGTAATTGTAATGGAGGCCGCATCAAAGCAAATCATCGGCGATACTTTAATAGACGTTAAATTCAGCGGCCTTTCCTGGCAGAGTAACGATGGCTTTTATTATTCGAGTTACGACAAACCCAAGGGCAGCGAGCTTTCGGCTAAGACCGATCATCATAAACTCTATTACCATAAGCTCGGTACCAGGCAATCCGAAGACAAAGTGGTTTTTGGTGCCGATATCGTAAGAAGATATGTTGGTGGTTATGTTACTGAAGACGGGAGATATCTTGTAGTGACAGCTGCAGTCTCCACTTCTGGCAATGAGCTATATATCAAAGATCTGAAAAAGCCGGAAGGGAAGTTAACCGTTGTCGTCGATAATTTTGATAACGATCATTTCGTCATTGATAACCAGGGCACCAAACTCTTCATCGTAACCAACCTTAAAGCACCCAATAAAAGAATTGTTACGGTTGATGCTGAAAAGCCGGGTGTAGAGAACTGGACTGATTTTATCCCGGAAACCCGGAATGTACTTGATCCTGCAACCGGTTCAGGCTACTTTTTTGCCCATTATATGATCGATGCGATTTCGAAAGTAAAACATTTTCCTTTATGAACTATATCACACCGACCACAATCTATAAATTCGATCCGGAAACCGGAAATTCCGAAGTATACAAGAAACCTTCTATCGCATTTAACGGAGCTGAATACGAATCAGTTCAGGTATTCTATAATTCTAAAGATGGAACCCGGGTCCCGATGATTATTACCAATAAAAAAGGGACCCTCCTGAATGGAAAAAATCCTACCATTCTGTACGGGTATGGCGGGTTTAACATTTCCGAGACTCCCAGGTTCAGTGTCCCGTCTGCACTCTGGCTTGAAATGGGGGGGATTTATGCAGCTGCCAATATCCGGGGTGGTGGCGAATATGGTGAGAAATGGCATTTGGCCGGTACAAAATTGAATAAGCAAAATGTTTTTGACGATTTTATTGCCGCCGGCGAATACCTCATCGAAAAGAAATATACCTCGTCTGATTTCCTTGCTATATTTGGCGGATCTAATGGAGGATTGTTAGTCGGAGCCGTTATGACACAGCGGCCTGACCTGATGAGAGTGGCTATTCCGGCTGTCGGGGTACTGGATATGTTGCGATATCATACATTTACAGCAGGTGCAGGCTGGGCATTCGATTATGGTACCGCAGAGGAGAGCAAGGAAATGTTTGAATATCTATATCGATATTCTCCTGTTCACAATGTTAAAGAGGGCGTCAGGTATCCTGCCACAATTATTACAACCGGAGACCATGATGACCGGGTGGTTCCGGCACATTCATTCAAATTTGCCGCAGAACTTCAGTCTAAACAGTCCGGCAGCAATCCCGTGCTGATCAGGATTGAGACTAAGGCCGGTCATGGAGCGGGTACTCCGGTAAGCAAGTCTATAGAACTGTATGCTGATATATTCGGCTTTACCCTTTACAATATGGGGATAAAAGAATTAAAGTAACCTAAACTGGATTATCCATGAACTTTTGCTCTTCGTTCTATGCGAAAAACCAGGCGATCTCCCCGTTTAAATCTTTTTTTTTCCGCAGAATGCAAAGTTGGCGCAAGGCGGCCAGGTTTATGAATTATTAAGGCTAATACCTGCTCTTGAAATGAATAACCTGTCACGATCAACAATTGTGCTGTTAACCAGCCTGATGGTCCTTTCCTGCAACCAAAGTAGTAATCTGAAAAATTCCATAGCCGTTAACCTGCGTCCGATGGTCCCTAACGATTCTGTTTCAATCAGATGGTCACCGAAGGGTGAAAAGCTGGTTCTGACCGGCTCTGGTAACGATTTATCAACTGGGTTTTACCTGGGGTCCAGAGACCTGGGGCCGTTTAAACTGGTGCTTTCTTAAAGCAAGGATGCAGTTTATCCGGATTTACTTAAGGGAGACTGGAACCGCAGCGGGAGTTTGGATGATGATTCGGTTATTAAGACTGTTCCAAAGGAATCACGGGGAAAGATATGGATCAATGGGTCTACAACGCTGACTTGGTAGTAGTGAAAGCGCTTAATCTTAAGGCAGTTAAGGTGGACGGTGACGAAAGTCGCGATTTGGTTAAGCAATATAAAGTCGCTGCCTATCCGACTATTATACTGATAGGAACGGATGGAAAGGAAATGCGAAGACTTGTCGGTTATCAATCAGTAAGTAAGATGGTTGAATTTTTGTCACTGCAGTAAGATTCTGCCGCAGGGATCATTCAATATCTGTAAAAAACTTTAATCCAATAATTTAACATTGATATGGTTATTAATAAAAAAAGCATAACCTTTGTTTATCAATTTTAATAACTCTTTTTTCCCTTTACTATGAACATTTTTGTTGCAAAGTTAAGCTCTGACACAAAAGGTGAAGACCTTCAAGGGCTTTTCGAAACCTACGGCCGTGTTGATTCGGCCAAAGTGATCATTGATCGAGACACCAACCAGTCAAAAGGATTTGGTTTCGTGGAGATGCCTGATGATCGTGAAGCTCAAGCTGCTTTAGATGAGCTGAACGAAACTGATTTCAAAGGTAGCCGGATCGTTGTTAAGAAAGCACGTCCGCGCTCTGAAGGACCCGCCGAGGGACCGAGGAGACCGAATCCCCGATTCAATCGATAAGGCATTTACAAAAAGGCGGGGGACCGCCTTTTTTTTAACTACCGGGCATTGATTTGCGAAATCAGAAGAGGCCGGTGACGAAATAACCCAATCTCGCCACTATCCAGGCCAGAAACGTCATGTAGCCTACCATCAAAGCGGACCATTTCCATTTGCCCGATTCCCGCCGGATCGCTGCAAGCACCGCAATACACGGAACATAGATCAGAACAAATAACATGAATGCCAGTCCTGCGCGGAGGGTAAATACGTCTTGACCTTTGAGCCTGCCTTCGGCATGTTTTGATTTCATCATCCGGACCTGTAGGGATGTGCCAGTATCCCCGTCTTGGTATAAAACCCCTATGGTGCTTACAACCACCTCTTTAGCAGCAATCCCAGATAAAACGGCAACCGACATTTTCCAGTCGAACCCCAGTGGAGCCAGAACCGGTTGAACAGCATGGCCTATATGTCCTATCGCGGAATTCTCTAACTGAACAGTTTTATTCTCGGAGGTTCTCGGGAAGTAGCCCAATGCCCATATTATCATCGAGGCTATTAGAATAACTCCTCCCATTTTCTTCAAGTACAGACGGCTCCTGAACCACATGTGTTTCACGATGGCATTGGTCCGGGGCCGCCGGTAAGGCGGTAATTCCATTACAAATGGCGCTTCTTTATTACGGAAAAGGGTGTTCCTGAAAATCAAAGCCATCAGAATGGATAATACAATTCCGACCAGGTAGAGCCCGAAAATCACGTTCGCTGCCTGTCTTGGAAAAATCACCCCGGCAATCAGAATGTAAACCGTTAAACGGGCACTGCACGACATCAGAGGAACAATCAGCATCGTCATGAGCCGGTCGCTCCGGTTTTCAATGGTCCGGGTGGCCATTATTGCCGGAACATTGCATCCGAAGCCCATGATCAGCGGTATAAAGGACTTCCCGTGGAGGCCGATCAGATGCATCAGCTTATCCATTATGAAAGCAACCCGCGCCATATAGCCGGTATCTTCCATAAATGAAATAAAGAAGAAGAGAATCAGAATGTTAGGAAGAAATATTATTACTCCGCCAACACCACCTATTATTCCGTCGATCAGTAAATCCCTCAGAATTCCAGTTGGAAGAACCAGGTGAAGCCATCCCGAAAGTGCATGAACGGCGGCTTCAATTCCATGAACCGGGTATTTGCCCAGGTTAAAGGTCGATTGAAACATGATCCACAAAAACAGGAGGAAAATCGGAAAACCCAACCATTTGTGCGTCAGGATGTCATCAATCCTGGATGCGGCGGTTTTCAGTTCCTCTGCGCTTACTTTCTTTTTAAATGTTTCACGCAAGGCACCGGTGATAAAACCATATCTGGAACTGGTTAGAAGGCTTTCCACATCCTGCTTGTAAAAGTTTTCAATCCGCGCGATTTCCCTATTGGCCAATTCCGTATGTTCCTCTGTAGCCGTTATCCCGTCTACCGATTTCATAACCTCCGGATTGTGCTCCAGTAACTTTATCGCCAGAAACCGGCTGGAGAATCGGTCAGAGAAGCCAGGTGAATCCCATATTTTATTCTGGATTCTTTTTATACTAATCTCTATTTCACGATCATACGGAATGTGAATATGGCGCGTAATCTTGTCCCTTCCTTCCACAACCTCAACAACTTTCCGGAACAGCTGATCAATACCGGTCCCTTTAATTCCAACAGTAGGTACCACCGGGATTCCCAGCATTTTACCGAGAAGCTCATGATCAAGTTTGTCGCCTTTTTGCTCCAGTTCGTCATACATATTGAGTGCGATCACTACAGGGATATCCATATCGATCAATTGCGAGGTCAGATAAAGATTTCGCTCGATATTCGAGGCATCTATCACATTAATGACTACATCAGGATGTTCAAGTAATAATTGATCACGGACAAATAATTCATCTGGACTGTAGGTACTGAGGGAATAGGTGCCTGGAAGGTCCGTTAGTTGGAAAGTATGGTTATCCAACTGTAATTCAGCTATTTTAGAATCAACGGTCACGCCTGGGTAATTTCCTGTATGCTCACGTGAGTGGCTGGCCAGGTTGAAAATCGATGTTTTGCCGCAATTGGGGTTGCCGACGAGGGCGACTTCGATGGTTCCGAAGACGGGTACCACTCCGCTTACCACGACACCCTTTTCTGCCATCCCCGCGAAAGCGGGAACCCTTTCGCTAACAACGGCACTCAAATCGGGCGCACCCGTTCCAGCTTTCGTATAGCGTGATGGGGCCTCCGCCGGGGTGACAATTGATCCGGCCAAGCTTGTTTCAGTACTTGCCGGCACTATTACTATCAGCTCAGCTTCCGAGCGTCGTAAGGAAACATAACATCCAAGTATCTGATATTCAATGGGATTTTGTAGGGGAGCTGATTTAATGACCGTTACTTCTTTTCCATGAATAAAACCCATATCCATGATCCGCCGTCGAAACACACCTCGGCCTTTCACTTTGGTGATAATGCCCTTCTGACCTGTTTGTAGTTCCGCTAATGTCATAATCGGTGACAAAGATATCCTTTTTTGTTATTTAGAATGATTCTAAGTAATGATAATATCCGAAGCATTATCTTCGTGACTTAATTAGGGCTTAATGAGATTTCGTACAGCGTCAGGGGGCCCCGGCTTTCGCCGGGGTGACAACTTTCGTACAGCGTCGGGGGGGCCCGGCCTTCGCCGGGGTGACAAGTGCTCTGTGCAGGGTTTAGTAGTTATGATGCTGTTATTTGCCGGATGTCAGGGGAACCTGAAGGAGAAGCAGGTGCAGAAGATCGCGGTTATCGGCCAGGAAATCCAGGCTACGGATACCGCAATTTTGTCAGTCAGGTACGCAAAGGGTTTCCGGTTCGAAAAGAATGAGGCGGGTACGCTTTTGATTTTATCTGATCCGTTAAAAGCCGGCCAGGAGATTGCACGGTACCGCCTCATGCATTCAAAATCCGCGATCAGTCCCATAAATGGTTATACTGATCTGGTTGTTCCCTTAAATCGTTTGGTGGCTTCTTCAACCACTCACGCAGGATTCCTGTCAGCCATCGGATCAGGTGACCAACTGATGGGTTGCAATAATCCAGAACGATTATATGATACTTTGCTGTTCAATCGATATCTGAAAGGTGGGTTGGTGAGAATGGGGCGCGATCTGGAGTATAACCTGGAATACCTGATAGCCAGTAAGCCCAATCTGGTTTTGCAAACGGGTATCGACGGGCAGTTCAACCCCGATGCAAGGTTGGCAGGGATGGGCATTCCGGTGATGTATGTACTGGAATGGATGGAATCCACTCCACTCGGGCGGGCTGAATGGATCAAGGTTTTCGGCCTGATTACCGGTAAATCCAGAGAGGCAGATTCTCTTTTTGATGTGATCGAAAAGAATTACATGGTCAATGCTAAACTTGGCCGTGAAGCTCCGGAAAAGATAAAAGTACTGACAGGAAATGTGTTTAAAGGAACCTGGTACATGCCGGGAGGGAAAAATTATATGACTCGTTTTTTTGAGGATGCCGGCATGGATTATATTTATAAGAATACAGACCAATCGGGAAGTTTGGCGCTGAGCTTCGAATCAGTTGTGTATCAATTGGCTGATGCATCGGTATGGATCAGCGTGAATGTGGATTCACTTTCAGAGTTAAAAGCTGCGTATGAACGCTATTCTTCTTTTAAGGCAGTTAAGGACCATCGGGTATTCAGCGTATTTAACCGCGTTAATTCCCATGGGGGGAATGATTTCTGGGAGAGTGCCGTTGTACGGCCCGATATGGTTTTAGCTGATTTATTGGCTATTGCCCACCCGGAATTAATTCCGGGTCATATCTGGAATTATTATAAACCTCTGGTATTTAATTAGTAAGATGAACGCTAAGCGATCCCAATGGATGTTTCCGGTACTGGCTGGAATATTGATTCTCGCCTTTCTCGGGGATCTGCTGTTCGGCAGTGTCCGCTTGTCGTTGAAAGATTTTTCAGACGTTCTGTTTGGTAAATCTGATAACCAGAATGTGGATTACATTATCTGGAGCCTCAGGTTGCCCAAAGCCATTACCGCGATCCTTGCCGGATCCGGACTAGCGCTATGCGGACTGCTTATGCAAACACTTTTCCGAAATCCGCTTGCCGGACCGTTTGTTCTCGGGATCAGCTCAGGTGCCAGTCTGGGTGTGGCTTTATTGGTTATGGCTTCATCATGGTTCGGTGGGAACGCACTTGTTCAGGCCCTGCCTTATGGTCACTGGGGGATGGTCATCGCTGCCATGGCGGGTGCCTTGACTGTAATGCTGTTTGTGATTCTGATATCCGTTCGGGTGGCCGATTCGGTATCCATCCTGATCATCGGCATGATGTTCGGCAGCGCTACCGGCGCCATCGTCAGCCTGCTGCAATATTTCAGTGATCCTGATACGGTTAAGAGTTTTCTGGTTTGGACCTTTGGCGATATCAGCGCGGTGACAGCCCCGCATCTGAAACTTTTGGCTCCATTGGTTATTGCCGGAATAATAGCAGGATTGATTCTCCGGAAACCGCTTAATGCATTACTGCTGGGTGAGAACCATGCCAGGGTGATTGGAATCAACGTAAAACGGTCTAGAATTGTTATTATATTGATAACAAGTTTATTAACCGGTGCAATTACTGCCTTTACCGGTCCGATTGCCTTTGTGGGCGTTGCTGTTCCGCATCTGGCGAGGGCTATACTCAGAACATCTGATCACCGCCGGCTGACTCCGGCCACCCTGATGTGCGGGGCTATCATCATGTTGATTTGCGATATTCTGGCCCAGCTGCCAGCCTCAAACCAGGTACTGCCGATCAACACCGTAACTGCAATCTTCGGGGCACCCGTTGTCATCTGGGTAATTCTCCGAAACCGTCGCGGACGAACGCCAATAGAATCATGAGCCAGCCAGAAACAAATAACATTGTTTTGGAATCGCATGATCTGGCGATCGGTTACCCGTATCCAGGAAGCTTACCATTGATTTTGGCCCGGAATCTTCATCTTACCATTCAACGCGGTCAGGTAACAGGTCTTTTGGGGCCCAACGGATCGGGCAAATCGACTCTTTTACGAACGCTGGCGGGATTGCAGCCGACGATATCCGGATCGGTAAAAGTGATGGGCCAAACGATCCGGAGCAACCAGGTCAGACTAACGGCCCGGATGCTCAGTGTGGTTCTGACTGATCGGATCGATGTAAGGAATCTTACTGTATTTCAGCTGGTTTCAATGGGCAGATATCCCTACACCGACTGGCTGGGCCGCGCCGGCACCAATGATGATGAACGGATCAAAACCGCCCTGGAACAAGTAAGGCTCCGGGATTATTCCAACCGTTTTTTTAATGAGCTGAGCGATGGAGAGCAGCAGAGAACCCTGCTGGCGAAAGCGCTCGTGCAGGATACACCCCTGATTATTCTGGATGAACCAACGGCCCACCTCGATCTCCCCAACCGTATATCGATCATGCGGTTATTGCGCAACCTGGCCGACGAAACCGGAAAAAGCATACTTTTTTCCACGCACGACCTGGATCTGGCCATCCATACCGCCGATGAGCTATGGCTGCTGCAGAAGGGTGGGGTGCTGCTGAGAGGCAGGCCTGCAGAACTGATGGCAGGTGATGCTTTTGAAGACACCTTCAGAACAGGTACAGATGATGCTGATCTGAATATCATTTCTGACTATTTTCGCAGTCTGAAGAAGCGGTCGGGGGAAATTCATGGTTAGCGAAGGGATGACAGAAAAGGGTGAGAAATTTGTTGAGTTTTGCGTTATAGTTAAGTCATTGGGAGAATTTATCTCATTACAAAGAAATCATGAAAGATTCGTGGGTAAAAAAGGGATTCATTGATGAACCGGTCGACAACCAAATCAATTTGGTCGATGGTATCAGGGAACTCCTCAAGGAAAAGAATGCGGTTATCCTGGCTCATTATTACCAAAATTCTGATATACAGGATATTGCAGATTTCGTGGGTGATAGCTTAGATTTATCCCGAAAGGCAGCCGAGACCAATGCCGACCTGATTGTTTTTGCCGGGGTTCATTTTATGGCTGAAACGGCTAAAATTCTTTCACCCGGGAAAAAGGTGCTGATACCCGATCAGATGGCCGGTTGCTCACTGGCTGATTCCTGCCCTCCTGATGAATTTTTAGCTTTCAGAAACGAACATCCTGGCCACATGGTGGTTACTTATGTCAACACCAGCGCTGCCATCAAGGCTTTATCCGATGTTTGCTGCACCTCGACAAATGCCGTGCAGATCATTCAACATATTCCGGAAGATCAGAAGATTATTTTTGCCCCGGACAGGAATCTGGGAAATTATCTGAACAGCCTGACCGGAAGGGAGATGCTGGTTTGGGATGGTGCCTGCCATGTGCATGAGGAGTTTTCACTGGAGCAGATACTGCTGCTCAAGAATGAATACCCTAAAGCCAAGATCATTTGCCATCCGGAGTGCACGAAACCGATCCGGATTGTTTCAGATTTTATAGGCTCAACATCGGCCTTGCTGAGTTTTTCAAAAAGCGATAGCAGTGATACTTATATCGTTGCAACTGAGTCCGGTATCCTTCACCAGATGAAAAAGGCCAATCCGGATAAATTATTTATTCCCGCACCGCCAAAGGACAGCACCTGCGCCTGCAACGACTGCAAGTTCATGAAGTTGCATAATCTGAAGAAAATTTTTCTCACTTTAAAACATGAATGGCCGGAAGTAACGGTTCCTGAGGGTATTCGAAAACTGGCGGAGATTCCGATCAGGCGGATGCTGGAGTGGTCGTGATTTTCGTACCTTTATTTTCGTTATTTCTAGTTAACAATAGATTTTCCAGGGATGCAAATGTGACCTAAGGTGCCTATTGTGGTTGATCTTTTCATTAATTAGGACAATCATGAAAACAAAACTCTTTCTTTACGTTATTCTCAACCTTCTTCTCGCTCTTAACGCTTCTCTTCCTGCCCAGAAAACCTCAAGGGCTAAGGTTCTTCCGCCCGGCTATCCCGACCGCTCTGCGAACCTCGATGTTTATCCGGGTTTTAAGAATCCGCCGGCCGGATACGGCGAAGTTAGCTTCTACTGGTGGCTGGGCGATACCCTGACCAAAGAGCGGATTATCTGGCAGCTCGATCAGCTGGCAGGTAAAAGCATTACCGGCCTTCAGGTGAATTATGCCCACAGCGATGAGGGTGGCAATATCTGGGACTGACTTATCGAAGTCAGCCGGGTCTCTTTACCAAAGCCTGGTGGGACCTGTTTGCCTGGTTCCTCCAGGAGGCCAAAAAGCGGAAAATGTCTGTCAGCCTGAGCGATTATACCCTCGGAATTGCGGGTCAGGGCTGGTTCGTAGACGACATGCTAAAAGAAAATCCCGGTTTATACGGATCAAAACTCAAGTCGCGTGGTTATGACATCAGGCCCGGCCTGGATACTCTTATTGAACTTCCTGATAATCTGCTGGATGCAATCATTTATCGTTTTGATAATAAAGCGATCGTACCGGGTTCAGGGGAGAAGCTGACCGCGATCGAAGGCAACAAACTGAAGATTAAACCGACAACCGACAACCGACAACTTTTTTTGGTTTACTCCGAAACGGTAAAAACTTCTTTCGATCCGATGAATCCCTTAAGCGGTAAAAAGGTGATCGAGAAGTTCTTCCAGCCTTTCGAGGAGCATTGTCCGGGTGAGGCTGGCAAGGGCCTTAATTTCTTTTTCTCTGATGAGCTTAATTTCGGGATCAGCGGATTGCTCTGGAACAGCCGGTTTGCCTTTGAATTCAAGAAGAGGAAAGGATACGATATTGTACCGGAGCTCAGCGGGCTGTTCATGGATATTGGTCCGCGGACGCCCAAGATCCGGATGGATTTCAACGATGTGCTGGTTACCCTGAGTGAGGAAAGCTTTTTCATACCGATCTACAACTGGCATACCGACAGGGGAATGCTCTATGGTTGCGATCATGGCGGCAGGGGCCTGGATGTGACCGAATTCGGCGACTATTTCCGGGCACAAAGATGGATGTCAGGGCCCGGCTGCGACCAGCCTAATCTCGACCGGAATATCAATAAAAATAAGGTAGCCAGCTCGATATCCCATCTTTACGAGCGTCCGCGCACCTGGCTCGAAGGCTATCACAGCAGTGGCTGGGGCACCAGCAGTGCCCAGGTGGCCGATGCAACGTTTGCCAATTTTGCAATGGGACAGAACCTGCTGAGCCTGCACGGACTCTATTATTCCACACATGGCGGGTGGTGGGAGTGGGCCCCGCCGGATAATCATTTCCGTCAGCCTTACTGGGCGAATATGGGTGATTTCCTGAAATGCTCCGAGAGGCTGAGTTATTTGCTGAGCCAGGGATACCACCGCTGTGATGTGGCTATCCTCTACCCGGTTGCCCCCAAGGAGGCCGGTATGAACGGAGATGAAGCGGTTGCCACCGCATTTACCACCGGGAAACAGCTCTATACCTCCGGTATCGATTTCGACTTTATCGATTTTGAATCTTTGACCCGGGCGAAGATTAAAGATGGTGAATTGCAGGTGAGCGGAGAGATTTATAAAGTCCTGATTTTGCCTGCGATGACTGCTATTCGTTATTCAACGCTGGAAAAGGCCCGCGACTTTTTTCAGGCCGGTGGCATCGTGATAGCGATCGGTGCTCTTCCTGAAGCCAGTGAGCGTATTGGACGCGATGACCCGGAAATCCGGACGATGGTCAGAAAGATATTCGGAATAGCTGCTGCGGAAGCAGATGGCAGGGGCCGGCTCGTAAATGAAATGCCTCAAAACAAAGGCATCGGCATCTATCTGGAAAATCCCGATATGATTTCAGTTGAGATTGGCCGGGTTGTAACGCCTGATTTTAAAGTGATAACCGCAGGCTCTAAACCCTATATTCTGCACCGAAAAATCGGAAAGCGTGATGTATATTACGTTTATGGCATACCGAAAGACACAGCCTGTTACTTCCGTTGCCCCGGCAAAGTGGAACTTTGGGATCCCTGGACCGGTACATCAAAGGATTTGCCTGTTCTTTTTGCAGATGACATCGGTACCCGTTTGAGAATGCCGCTCAGTGAAACTGAACCGCAGCTGATCGTGTTTACACCAGGTGAACCTGCGTTTGCCACAGATGACGAAACCGTTGCCGCCAAAGGGGAGACCCTGTTGGTTGGGGATTGGGAATTTGAACTGAAACCAACTCTGGATAACAGGTGGGGGGATTACCGGCAGCCTGCATATCCGGGTTTTGTGGCAACTGATGCCAATGTTATCCGCTACAAGCAGGAAACCTCCCCGGATCCGGGATGGCAGGCTGCCGGTCTGAATGACAGCAAATGGGATACGGTTCAGGCGTCGTATGGACCGCAATTCTGGAAACTGGGACCATTGCCCGGAGGAACAGATTCACTTTTACTGGAATCAAAGCTTTCTGTACTGAAATCTGTTGATCCTGCTGTACCTGTTGAAGTGGCAGGCAAGCGGTATTATTGGTCGTCCTATGAATTCTCGTGGCGATGGGGGCTAAAAGGAAATCCGGGCAGGCAAGGCTATCACGGATTGAAGGAGTGGGTTCATGATGATATTTTCCAGTTCGGGAACGCCGTGAGAGATTGGCCCGGTGTGCCAAGGCCCCGTATCGTGGCTGAAAAAGAGGGTACAACCTATTTTCTTTGGTCAACAATTGTTTCCGGTCAGGATCAGGCAGCAAAACTGGTGAAAGGAGGAATCGATCCGACAGGTATCTGGTTGAATGGCAAAACGGTGAATATATCTTCAACAGATGTCAACCTGAAGCAGGGAAGCAATCCGGTTCTCCTGAGATATACAGCTCCGGGCACAGGCTACCTGATATTTGAAAAAAGCGGGATCATTTCCGGATGGAAACAAACAATTCCATTAGCCACAAACTGGTATGCCAATCCAGCTGTGTTGCCCTATGATCTGGCTCCGGGGGGATCAAAACAAGCCGGATGGTATAGGTTTAAAGCACCTCCCGGTCTTCAATCCATTGAACTTGCCATGAGCAGGAAACCTCAGGTCTGGGTTAACGGAAGGGAGATTCCGGTTAAGAGTTATATGCAGATGCCCGGTTTGTTTGCCGATTCATTGGTGCCGGCCTGGAAAGCCGATCTTACTGCTTCTGCTACTGCTTCTGCAACTGTTGCTTTACGGATACGAATGGAGCCTGGCTTTTATGCTGGTGCCGCTTGTCCCGAATTCATCCGGCTGAATTGTGGGAAAGGTGTGATTCGTTTGAGCAATTTATGTGATAATGAAGGTCTTATGACTTATTCCGGGGGGATGTGGTATCGTAAAACAATTGTATTGACACAAAGTCAGGCCGGTTTCTCAAAGATAACACTCGATCTCGGTGAGCTGGTTTCCTCGGCCGAAGTAATCATCAATGGAAAACCCGCCGGAAAACGTCTTTCTCCACCCTGGAAGTTCGATCTCACCGGTAAGGTAAAACCAGGCGAAAACCGGCTCGAAATACTGATAT
This sequence comes from Bacteroidia bacterium, assembly GCA_026391235.1. The sequence goes on from JAPLDV010000141.1 coordinate 13,773, forward strand.
ATAATACTTTGGGGAACTACTATCTTACGACACCCAGCAAGTACGTTGGCTCAACGAAATCAGGGATGATGGGGCCTGTTAAGCTGTTGATGGAGTGAGGAAGGGTACTTACGCAAACAGGGGGAGCACTGGCCGGGCTGGATCGGGTAATGGGCCTTTGTTGCTATCATCTGTATCAATGTGAATAGTGCAAAGGCATAAGAATTTAGGAGGTAAAAGCCGGCCGTTCTGGCAGTTAATTGATTCAATACCTAAGATATATTTTGCTTTGTCAAATAAGTACCGTTACTTTGACAAGGTGAATAATTAATAATATACATCGTGATAGGAATAAAAAAGCTCATTATTGACATCTTAGTGGAGGGATTTTTCAGGAGATGGTATCGTTTTGTTAACCATGCAGATAAGAACGCCGAAGTCATTTTTATGAATTACGGATTCGCTGCGGATTCTCAAAAGATTTCACTTGATCAAGATGATGAGATTAACAGATACTCGATCCAGCTGTATCATCAGTTGGTTAGGGCTCACGATCTGAAAAACAAAGATATCCTGGAAATCGGATGCGGAAGGGGAGGAGGGCTGGCTTTTCTGACCAAACTCCTCAAGCCTTCATCGGCTGTGGGAATCGATTTGGATCCTACGGCTGTAGAGTTTTGTAATAAATTCTGGGGCAAGCCAGGGTTGACATTTATGCAGGGTGATGCCCAGGCAGTGCAATTGCCCGATTGCTCTTTTGATGTAATTATTAATGTCGAATCCAGTCACCGTTATGTGGATCTGGACCTGTTTTTGAAGGAGGTCAAGCGGCTACTGCGGCCAAACGGGGTTTTCCTATTGACTGATTTCCGGGGACAGGACAAAATGCCTGAGCTTCTCCGGCATTTCAAGGGGTCAGGGCTTGAAATGATTGGTAATGAAAATGTTACTCCTCAGGTTGTTAAAGCGCTCGAATTGGATGACCCTCGCCGTCGCAAACTTATTAACAATCTGGTTCCCCTCTTCCTGCATGGGATTGCCCGCGATTTTGCCGGAGCCAAAGGTTCTCCAACGTATCGCAGATTTGCATCGGGCAAATGGATCTATTTTAATTATTTTTTCAGAAAAACCCCCGTCCCCAGTGTGGTCAGAAATGACAGTTATGTGTGGAAAAACCTCGATAGCCGCAAGCTCCGGTAAGTCCTAAATGTATGATCCCCGCAGGGTTGACAAGCTATTCTGTAAGTGAACTCTCTGAAACACCGTTTCAAGTCAAACTATATGATTTGAGGTTTTATTTATCTTTTTGAGCAGTTGTTATTAACGATTCCATTAATGGTCTGCTTTGATATAAAGGTCGATTGTATTCTTTGCCTGTAAAATAGGCAATAATCCGGGGTAATAACTCATCAACATCCTTGTTGCCGTATATTCTGTCGTATTGATGCTCCAGCGGTTGTCCTGTAAATATTATCCATCCATTATTAAAATTAAACTCTATCAAGGTTGGTTCCTTGTCGGAATTTTCACAATAAACAGTAGTTCCGTCGCTCAGGTTATAAAAGGACTCGTGACTGGCATAATTATGATCCATTTGAATTGGCAATCCGGCAACCAGGGGTAAAAGTGGATTAACTACATAGTTATACCAATCGTAGCCGCTTTTAATTAAAACATTGCCAGGCAGCTGTATCCCGGCATCACTTATTGATCCTTCTGCCCACCCAATATCACAAGCTTCCCAAAGGATGGAGCCACCGTTACTTAGGAATGTGGCAAATTTCGATTGATTTCTGGCGTAACTATTATAAAAATTCTGAGTCTGGTCATTAGAAACAATGACTAAATCTTCGCCAGGAACCAAATTAACCGTCTTCATTTGAGTGGAATTAAAGACCTCATACTGATCTGGTCCCGGTCCTTCAGTAAAACCCAATAAATTTAAGACTTTATATAGCGCTTCACTGTCCCATGGAAGGACGTCCATGAAAACTTTAACATGGCTTGCTGAACCAGCACCGCCTCCCACATTGATCTTGTGTGAAATCGTACTATTTAATTCATTGGGGTTTTTTACTTCCAGGACCACACTATAGGATCCGGACACAGAATATACATAGGAGATCTTAGGATTTGAACTCCATGAAGTCCAGTTGTCATCCTCCAGAAAATTCCATCTGAACATTAACTCACTCAATGCAAATGATTTGTCGGACGACAAGGATGCATCAAACATAAATTCGGTTCCGATAATTCCTGCAACTGGGTTGACTTTAAATTCGGCCTCAGGTGGAGCTATTTCTGCTATTTCAGTGATTGTACCGTTCTTTTGAATAATATGATATTTAACCGGTGATGGTGCCACTACCATGTCCCAGAAGAAAGGGGCCTGTTCGTTTACTTCTGAGATCGCCCAAGATCCATTTGGCTATTTCTTCTTTATTGTAAGCCAGCAAATCGAGTACACCTAGAACCACCTTGTCGCACTTTTTCTGTATGATGCCATCAGATATTTTAAAAGCTGTTTTCGTTTCAATTTTAATTACTCCGGGTAATTTAAGCAGATCCGGGAACGGCAAATGCCCCATGGCTATTTCAACCACATAGATCAAACTTTGTCCGATATTCATCATCGTACCCATTCCAACAGGATCATTACTGTTAAAAATATTTGCAAAGTCGAAACCTTTACCAAGCAAAACGTCAAATTCTCCGTCGCCCAGCTTGTAATAGGTTTCTTCAGCACTAATATCAAATTTGGGAGGCCAGCCAAGCTTCAGACTGACAAGCTTTTCCTTTCTGTTAATAGGAAAGGTTGTTACGTGAGCTCCATCAGCTTTATAAACTCCGGCACCGTAAAATACATGGCGGTTGTTAATTATCTTAATATCTGGTCCGGTCACATCTTCGATCCTTGGCGGCTCGCCGACAGATTTTAACTCTTTTGATGTTAGAAGGCCCTGATTAAATGATTCAAGGGTTTCCTTTACTACTGTAGCAAGGACCTGAAAAAATT
>JAPLDV010000720.1 GCA_026391235.1 Bacteroidia bacterium
GAGGGGAAACCGTTTCAGATAAGCATATCCTGGATAACCAGCTGACCGATTGGTACTTTTCCAACCGCGATCAGTTGATGAACTCCTCGAGTTCAGTGTTCAATACCTTCCGGCCAGCCGCTATGGAAAGCTTCCGCAAACTCGGAATCCCTGATCGATCCCTGGAGAATTATAAGTCGACCGATATCCCCAAAGTTTTCCTTTCTCCCCTAAACCGGTACATCGAACAAAAGAAAATTCTATTCGCCGTTGAGGACCTTTTCCATTGCGATATCCCCGAACTCGATACCGAACTGGTTCTGCTGGTCAACGGCTGGTTTTATGAAAACAGGCCCAGATTGCAGGTGTTGCCCGGGGGAATGATCATAGGCAGTATGGCGGAAGCAGCAAAGCAATATCCCGATCTGCTCAAACAGTATTATTCAAAATATGCTGATTATAAGAAAGATGGACTGGTTGCACTTAATACAGCCTTTGCCCAGGACGGTACCTTTATATATGTTCCCCGCGGAGCCGGTAACGACCGTGCTGTCCAGGTCGTGAATGTGCTTCTTTCACCGGAAGATCTGTTCGTTCAGCACCGTAACCTTGTGATCGTTGAAGATGATGCCACCGCCAGAGTGGTGGTTTGCGATCACTCTTTGTCGGCCCATCATTACCTTACAAATTCGGTTACGGAAATCTATGTCGGTCCCAATGCTCACCTGGATTACGTAAAGCTTCAGAACGAAAACAACAATTCCAATCAGATTTCAACATCCTTTGTGCACCAGGAGCGTGCAAGCGATGCTGTATTTAATACGATAACACTGCATGGGGGGCTTATCCGGAATAATGTGTATACCTGCCTTGCCGGTGAAGGTGCCGCGAATCAAACCCTCGGACTTTTTCTTGTGGACAAAACCCAGCATGTTGATAGTTATACCTTTGTAGATCAAGCGGTTCCAAATTGCACCAGCCGGCAAAACTTCAAAGGTATCCTCGATGAACAGGCAACCGGTGCATTTAACGGCCGTATCCTAACACTTGCTTATCAGGCCAATAACAACATCCTGCTCACCAACGAGGCCCGAATGAACACAAAGCCTCAGCTTGAAATCTATGCCGACGATGTAAAGTGCAGCCACGGTGCTACGGTTGGGCAGCTCGACCCGAATGCGATTTTCTATCTCCAAAGCCGCGGAATATCAATCCGGGAGGCGCGGTTGCTATTAATGTACGCATTTGGCCATGAGATTTTGAGCAAAATATCGGTCGACCCTCTGCGGGAGCGCCTGGCCGATCTGGTGGATAAAAGATTGCGTGGCGAACTTACCCGGTGCAATAGTTGCCCGCTACATTGTCAGGAAACATGCTGAACTATGAATGATTTTCCAATTCAACAGATCCGGAAGGATTTCCCAATCCTTGAACAACCGGTGTATGGCAAACCGCTTGCTTATCTCGATAATGCGGCAACCACCCAGAAGCCGCTTGTGATGATTGAAGCCGTTAACAGGATCCATCGCGAACAGAATGCATCTATCCATCGCTCGGTTAATTTCCTAAGCGACAAGATGACACAAGCGTACGAAGAGGCCAGGGTGATTGTTCAAAAATTCATAGGCGCTCCTAAATCTTCACAGGTAATCTTTACTTCCGGCACCACCGGTTCGATTAACCTTGTCGCATTTTCTTTTGGTGAAGGAATTCTGGAACCCGGGGATGAGATCATTCTTTCAACCATGGAACATCATTCAAATATCGTTCCCTGGCAGATGGCCTGCGAAAGGAAAGGTGCCCGTCTCCGGATTATCCCGATCACCGATGAGGGAGATCTGGATATGGACGCCTATCGGAATCTGTTTTCCGATCGCACCCGGATAGTTGCGGTAACCCATGTTTCGAATGTGCTCGGGACTATCAATCCGGTGAAAGAAATTGTTCAGATTGCCCATAGTCAGGGCGTTCCGGTACTGCTCGATGGTGCTCAGGCAGTTCAGCATGAGCCGGTTAATGTCGCTGATCTGGATTGTGATTTTTATGTGTTTTCGGGTCATAAAATATATGGGCCAACCGGCATCGGCATACTCTACGGAAAGGAAGAGTGGCTCGAGCGGCTTCCTCCTTACCAGGGGGGCGGAGATATGATCGACCGGGTGACTTTTGAGAAAACTACCTATAACGAACTGCCATTCAAGTTTGAAGCCGGCACAACCAATTTTATCGGTGCTATCGGCCTGGCTGAATCGTTAAACTATCTGACCGGTATCGGTCTTGATAAAATCGTGGGTTATGAGCATTATCTCAGGGATTATTCCATTCAAAAGCTCAATGGGATCCAACAACTCCGCATGTATGGAACCAGTGCACAAAAAGCAGCCGTATTTTCATTTGTCCTCGATGGCATTCATCCTTATGATACCGGGGTGATCATTGATAAATTCGGACTGGCAGTCCGCACCGGTACACATTGTGCCATGCCCCTGATGCAGCGGTTCGGTATCGAAGGAACACTGAGGGCATCGCTCTGCTTCTATAATACCACCGATGAGATAGACCGTCTCCACGATGCATTGAAAACAGTAATCGAGCTACTTGCCTGAATGACTACGATATATGGAAATCGCTGATATACAAAAAGAAATCATTGAGGAATTTGCCGGGCTGGGCGAATGGATGGAACGATACAATTACCTGATCGACCTGGGCAAAAGTTTGCCAATGATCGACCAGGCTTATCGTAATGATGAATATCTTATCCGTGGCTGCCAGTCGCGCGTTTGGCTGAACGCAGATCTATTCGACGGAAAAGTTGTGTATACGGCTGATTCTGATGCTATTATAACCAAGGGAATTGCAGCCCTCATGATCCGTATTTTCACTGGTCATACTCCCGATGAAATCCTTAAGGCCGATCTGGGCTTTATCGATGAAATCGGGTTAAAAGAGCATCTGTCGCCAACCCGTTCGAATGGTATGGTTTCAATGATCAATCAAATGCGATATTACGCGATGGCATACAAGGCAAAAATGCAAAGCTTATGATGCAGACTGAAATTCAGATTGTCCGCGTACTGCGGAATGTATATGATCCTGAGATCCCGGTAAATATCTATGATCTCGGTCTTATTTATGAGGTCAATGTTCTGGACGGTGGCAAAGTTGTTATCCTGATGACTCTTACTTCACCCGGATGCCCCATGGCCGATGAACTGATTGAGGAAATCCATGAAAGGGTAAAAGAAATTGAAGAGGTGAACCAAGTGGAGGTTAAGCTGACCTTTAATCCGCCATGGAGCAAAGATATGATGACCGATGAGGCCAAACTTGAATTAGGATTTTTGTAAAAGCCCTTGCCTCAATCCACTGAAATAGCCCAAGCCATTAGGCGGAAGGCCCTCGATCTGGGCTTTTCAGCCTGCGGTTTTGCCCCGGCTGATCCATTGAAAGAATTTGAGGCTGAGTTCCGGGAATGGTTGTCATCCGGTAAAGCAGGCGATATGAAATTTATGTCCGGGAATATTAACGTCCGGTTGGATCCCGGAAAACTGGTTGAAGGGGCGAAAACAATTATTTCTCTGGCTGCGGGTTATTATTTTCAGTTGCCACGGCATGTCCCTGGCAATCCCCGGATCAGCAGGTACGCCCTCGGACAAGACTACCATAAGGTTCTTAAATCCCGTGGAAATGAATTGCTCAGATGGATCCGGACCGAGACCGGATCGGTCAACGGCCGGGTCTTTACCGATTCCGCACCTATTTTCGAACGGGAATGGGCCAGACGTGCAGGCATAGGCTGGATCGGCAAAAATGGCTGCCTGATCATTCCAAAACAGGGCTCCTGGTTTTTCCTGGCTGAAATCATTGTTGACCTTGAAATACCGATGGAAACTATAGTCGTTCCTGATCGGTGCGGCGGCTGCAGCCGTTGTACAGAGGCATGCCCAACCGGAGCGATCGCGGAGGATGGATCAATCGACCCGCAAAAGTGCATATCCTATCTCACCATCGAGCATCGGGGTGATATCCCTGATGAATTTCAAGGCAAATGGCAAGACTGGATTTTCGGATGTGATATTTGTCAGGATGTTTGCCCGTGGAACCATAAACCCGAAAATTCAGCGATTGCCGAATTTCAGCCCCGGCAGGGATTGTCTGTATTGAATAAAAATTATTATAAGAATCTGGATGCAAAATCATTCGGGCAATTATTTGATGGAACACCGGTTATCCGTGCCGGATGGTCAGGAATTTTGAGGAACTTTGAGTTTCTGGATAAGGTTGGATCCCAATGAGGTTTTTACATTTGATTATTCCGATATTATTGTTGATTCCGGTTACCCGAATTACCGGTCAGGAATTTGTCATAAACCTTACAGTCGCTTATGCAGACGGGAAATCCCCGGCATTCAACCTTGTTAATCCGGGAGATACAGTTTGGATCCAATCAGGAACCCGATCGTATTTGCGGATCACGAATTTTCATGGAAAACCGGGAAAGCCGATTGTATTTGCAAACCTCAATGGTCAAGTCATAGTTGAAACGGATTATAATTACGGATTAGCCTTCACCGCATGTTCCTTTTTTAAGCTCACCGGTAGGCCTGGAACAGGCTATGCTTATGGGATCAGGATCGATAATTCCGTGAATTTTGAGGTGCGGATCTATAACAATGCTATCATCGATCCTGGGGCATACGATCATTATGAAACCGATAATACCAATAGAACAGGTTACGATTCATATATTTATGACATTAGCGATTCCCGGTTATATTTATCCGCGAATAACTTTTTTGACCGATCAGCTTCCAATGGCAGGTTTGTCAATGTGGCAGGTGATGATTTCCACCTGACGGCAAACTCTCCATTGATTGATGCCGGTTTAGATCTGTCGCTTTACGGCGTTACAAAGGATCCGGATGATCGTGTCCGACCCGTTGGCGTTAAATATGATATCGGGGCATACGAGTATCCGGCAACCCAATCAATCGGTGAAAACCCTTGGTGTCACGACTTCTCGGTGCCTTCTATCCGGATCGATCCTGACAAAACCATGAGGGTCGATCTTTACGGGAGCCGTGATATGTATTTACGGGTTCGGCTCATGGATCTCACGGGTAGAGTTCTGTATGAGCGGAAAATTGCGAATGCAGGCATGGGTAATAATGAGCTTTCCATACCGGCAGGTGCCAATGGATTGGTATTTTTATTGATACAATCTGACAGACAGAGCTATGCCCGTAAAATTATCCTCCTATAAACGCGATGGCCTGAGAACTGTGATTGAAACAGTTCCTATGAGCCCTCAGGTTACATATACCGACCGGATCATGCTAATAGGGTCGTGCTTCACCGAGCATATTGGCAACCGTCTGAAAATGCTGAAGTTTGCAGTAAACCAGAACCCGTTTGGAATAGTATATAATCCGCTTTCCATC
>JAPLDV010000317.1 GCA_026391235.1 Bacteroidia bacterium
TCTGTCACGGTTGCAACAAGAAAGGCAATGCCGTTCACTTCTATGCAAAGGTTAATGACCTTGATAATCGACGTGACTTTCCAAAGATCCTCAAGGGTATTGCAAATGATTTTGGATTGGAGTTTGAGGAAATACAAAGCCGGATCACAGAAACGTATAAATATACTGATGAACAGGGGAACCTTCTTTTTGAGTGCTGCCGGAAGGAACCAAAGAGTTTTATACAACGTCGGCCTAATGGAAATGGCAGTTATGTTTACAATCTGAAAGACACGCGGTTAGTGCTTTACCGATTATCGGAAATTATTGAAGCTGAAGAAATCATTATTGTAGAAGGAGAGAAAGACGCTGATAACGTCAAGGCTTTAGGTTTCACCGGCACAACCTCACCGATGGGGGCCAAGAAGTGGCGCTCAGAATACAACGATTATTTCAAAGGCAAAAATGTTGTATTGATTCCTGATAATGACAATGAGGGCCGGGAGCATATGGTCCAGGTAGGCGCTGCATTAAAGGGAATTGCCAAAAGCTTAAAATGGATCGATCTTCCGGGCATTCCAAGTAAGGGCGATATATCCGACTGGATTAAGAATTTTCGAATCAAAGAAGAGGCTGCGGAACGTCTATCAATTATGATCGAATCCGCAAAGCTATACGAACCGCCAAAGGCTTACACCCTTGAAGACGTCATACTAAATACCTCAGATTATCACAGAGTAAACTTGCCGGAAAAGAAGATCATTATTCATCCAATAGTTTCAGAACAGCAAATTATCTTGATTTCAGGATGGCGTGGAATTGGAAAGTCATGGTTTGCGATAGGTCTTACGGATGCTGTGACCAGTGGTAAAACCTTTGGCCCCTGGAATATCAATAATGCTGTACCCTGTCTTTATCTTGACGGAGAAATGGCAGCGCAAGACGTGAGAAAAAGAATCCATGACCTCAACCCCACTGAAAGTAGAAAGGCCCCTCTATACGTCTATTCTGATGCTTATGCGAATTATTTAGGCCTACCCCGCGCAAACCTACTGAGTGAGAAATGGCGAAGTGACATGAAGCGCATTCTTATTACCCGTCATGTCAAGCTATGGGTAATAGACAACATTGCTTCATTATCCGGGGGTATTGATGAAAATTCAAAGAAAGACTGGGACGTGGTTAATCAATGGCTTTTGGATCTTCGCTTCGCCGGGATTACTTCTATACTCTTGCATCATACAAACAAAGAAGGCGGGCAAAGGGGAACATCAGCAAGGGAAGACAATATAGACCTTTCCGCAATACTGAAACGGCCCCCGAATTACGAACCTGAAGACGGAGCCGATTTTATTATTTCATTCACAAAAAGCCGCGTCATTTATGAAGACCTTCCGTTAATTCAGGATGTGCGCTTTACCCTTAGAAAAGACGATACGGGAAAAGTCTCATGGATTGCCGGAAACGTGAAAGCGGAAATCAGGTCTTCCGTACTTGATATGTTGAATGACGGGATATCAGGAAATGAGATTGCAGAAGTTCTTTCAATTACTAAGGGATATGTGAGCCGGATCAAGAAAGACGCTATTGAAAAAGGTATCATGAACCGTCAAGGAAGGTACACAGAATGAGCCGGGAAAAGTGTAAACTTTTTAGTAAACTGAGTAGTAAACTTTTACCAGTAAACCATATAGTAAACCGGAGTAAACTTTCTTTGCAAGTTATTAATATATCAAAAGAAATAAGTTTACTACATAGTAAACCGTACAGTGTAGTTTACACTCCCCCTGTAAGGGGAGTAAACTGTAAACTTTTACTAAAACAGGAAAGGTTTTTCATCATTGATTGAGCAACTTTTAAATGCAAGAGACGTGAAGAAAATACTTCGATGCTCAGAAGTGTATGTTTACAAGCTTTCCGAGCGTGGTCAGCTTCCTTCAATAAGAATCCCTTGCCCTGGCCTGGGAACATTAAAGAAAGAGCTTGTCAGGTTTAAGCGTGAGGATATCGAAAAGTTTATTGAAAGTCATTATAGGAGATGACCTTCTGATGTTACAACAGGGTACACACATAAAGGTATTATGAATTTAGATAGTTATAAACAGCATGTGACACGAAGTGACATAGAAAGGGATCGAAAACAATGTCTAAGACTATTCAAGGAAAGGAAAAGCGGGCCATTAATCCATCAGGCCCGCGTTTATTGACCATCAAGGGCGCTGCTGAATTCTTAGGGTTAACCGTTTGGGCAATGAGGGAAAGAGTATGGGCCGGGCAAATTCCCATAGTCAAATTTGATGGAGGAAGGAAGATTTATATCGATCGGCAAGATATTGAAAAATTCATTGAGAGACACAAAACAACGATGCTTTAGAGCGCTTGGTTAAAAAGGGTCGATTCAACCCCTTAACTGAGAAAGGAGAAACAACCAGATGAGAATTAGGAAGATTGATGATGATACCCTTCAGAGGATGCTTTCTGAGGGCAAATCTCAAACGGAAGCGGCAAAGTTTTTTAATGTGAGTGACGCTGCCATAAGTAAACGGGTCAAGAAATGGAACCCACCGGAAGAACCGGAGTCATTTAATAATCTAACAGACAAAGAGAAGAAGTTTGTTTTAGCTAAGGTAAAGGGCAAGAGCAACACGGCGGCGGCTTTGGACAGTTATGATTGTGGAAGCATAGGAAGCGCCCAGACGATTGGTCAACGCCTGGGGGCCGATCCTGATATCAATCGAGCAATCACCGATCTGATGCATGAATCCGGCATTGGTAGGCGGGTGCGGATAAAGAGGCTTGCTGATCTTGTGAACGCTCGGGATTTAGGGATTGCGGGCAAGGGCCTTGATATGAGTTTTAAGCTAGACGGTTCTTATGCAGCTCAACAGATTGACGTTTTCGTGTCCTATGATCCTTTTGCCATGAGGACACAGATAGAAGAGCTTCGCCGGATGCTGGCAGAGACAATGGATAACACGAACGTCATTAACATTTGAAAATAATGATTAAGAGGGAGGAAAAAAGAAAAAATGAATATTGACGATTTGTTACAAGGTAAGCCACGCACGTTAGAGAATGTTTACGCACTGCAAAAAGCTGATCCCAGATGCTCTGGGCTGTCAGGGAAATACGATGCAGAAGTTTCCTCGACAGTCGAAGACGCACTTCGGGAACTCAATAAACCAGTAGAAGTAAAGATTCCTAAAAGTGAATCTAAGGCCCTTCAGATGTGCCGAGATGATTACCTTACAATGGAGCTGATTATTGAGGCTAAGAAAGACCCGCGTTACAGTGATCCTGGGCAGAGATGTCCAATATATTGTAGTGCGATTGCGAAAGCTGTGGAAGAGTTGGCCGCTGCTCAAGTTAAACAAAGGCAAGCGGATCAAGGGTCAGGACGCACATTGCTTAAGTAGTAAAGCGGATATTTAAGAATAATTTTTAAACCCTAAACAGAAAAGGAGAGATTCAGATGACACAAGCAACAGATGAAAGCAAAATTATAAATTGGCCGAATTTTGGACCCTATCAACCCGATGGTGATAAGGCAATGAAAAGTACCGAAAGCTCCGGTCCGGTGCATCAGGAAACCACCGGTATCGGCCCGGAGACACAGGACCCTCAGACTGTAAAAAGCGGAAGGCAATAACTTAATCCAGGTTGAACGATCAGAAACGGGGAGCCTCAATCAAAGGGGTTCCCCCAGACAAATTGGAGGTGTCATGAAAACAGAAGAAGAACTGCGAAAAATGATGAAAGATAAACGATATTCGGGCTCCATTAACGAACGCGACCCAGAATTCATTCGCGAAGTGGAAAATGGATTCAAAGCGTTATTTCCTCTCAGAGAATATCATTTAGAGAAAGTTCCGTTAGAAATCGTCTCGGAGTATGAAGTGAGGACAGCACAGGTCAAAAACTGAACCAAGATCCAAATAGCGAATCTTGAAAAACAGACAGATAAACTTGAACAGAATGGAAATTTAAAAAAGCTCCGTGAACACCTATTGTTGTTAGAGTCAAACAAATTATATCTTGATATCTTACACGGTAGGCGAGCCGTCATTAGTAAACTATCTGATAAGGCAAATGAGCAATACCGGGAGGCAGTGGAACAAAGCCACGATTGCTATGCTTGTAAGTGGCTCGTAGTGGAGCACAATCAGACGAAATGCAATTTTGGATATGATATGGGCAGGCTCGCAAAACCAACAATAGAAATCGACAAATGCCCTGATCCCTCTGGAAAGATGTTTGACCAGGATCGGCCCATTATAAGACGGGACTCAAAAGAACTGCCCTCACATGGGCTTGGATGATGGGTATAGAAGGCATTACAAATGCGTCCGACGCATTTTAAAGAGGTTCAATGATAGAAGATAAGGGAATACACTTGCCGAACTGTCCTGTTTGTCAGAGGCCATTTAAAAAGGTTCGTGCCTGGCAAGAAGTATGCTCTTCCGTATGCCGTCGAAAAAAATGGCAGTTGAAAGCGATCAAGAGGATATTGGATCAGGCTTATTCAATAGCTTATGCAGAACTGGAAGGAAAGATAAAAGCAGGATTCAGACTATAAGGAATGGTCTTTTACTGATCTTTGAAGCTTGATCTTAGGTGCGATAACAACCAGCCTGAAGTCGGTTGTAAATCACGATAGAAAACAAATCCCGGAAGGGAAAGGATGAAACAGCGTGTCCTGTTAAGGCAGGTAGGGTGCCTAACCGGAAGATGGCCATTCAATCAATCATCGGAGGTACGTATAGCACCTGCTACTGTTCAGAGGTGGTCTATTTTTTAGAAATGAAGATTACTAAAATAAAAATCCAAACCGATTTAATCGACCGGTTTAATAAGTTTGAGCCGGATAAATAAGGGTATTAGGTCTTTGACTATATAGTCTGCTTCATAGTAATAAACTGTAACAACACCAACAATATTTCTGTCAGCCTTCCTTAATACTCTAATGGTTCCATTTAAGTCGGACAACATAGAGTCCACAATATAATCTGCATCTATCTCTTCCAATACTTTGTACTTTGAAATTGTTAGTGATTGCAATTCGGCCTGTTTATTAACTATATTATTTCTATTAGATTCCGCTTGTCCCCCGGATAATCCTGTACCTACTCGTTCTTCAACTTCCTTGTTAACACCAGGCCTTTGAACAACTTTAAACCCAAATTGCAGTAATGCATTTTCAACTTTTGATGCGAATTCTATCTGTGACAAGTAATTGTTAAAGGGAAGAACAACGAACTTGCAGTTATTCTGAGTTGATACGTATTTCTTATCAGGAGGGGTGTTTTTTAATCTATTTAATATTGAACATCCTGTTAATAGTAATATTGCGAATGTAATTATAAAGAGCATAGCTCCATATTTTGGAAAAAAGGGAGTTACTTTTTTATTCATTTTAACCCCCCCCAGGGTTCGTTCAACCATTGCTTATATTTGACCGTATAAAACCCCAAATATGGTTACTTCTTTGGTTTCTTTTCGTACTTCTTCAGAAGATCCTGGATTGCTTCTTCTATGAGGTCATTTTGACGGGTATCAGTTTCCACGGAAAGGAACTTCAGTTTCTTTATAAGTCCCACATCAAGTTTTGTGTTGTAGTTTTTGCGTTCTTTCTTTTCCATGGAGCTGTATTTATCACGTATTTACGACTGTTTCAATCATAAATAAAAAAGCCTTGACAAGTCTATACGGATAGATATATAGATAGATAGACAAGAATTCTTCCAAACATAGGACCATGAAAAAGCAAATAACGATAAATCAAGAACCCCTTGAAAATTCCTGCAATGGTGACGTTGTGGGCGGTCCCTATGGCCGGGAAAAATTTTTGAGGGGTTTTTGTTTCAGAAAGGAAGGTAAGGAGAATGCCAAGAAAAACGAGGGAATTTACATTCAAGGACGAGACTTTTACATTGGAGGAAATCAGCATCTGGAAGACCCACCCCGCGCATGTGCTTATTGACGTGATTGATGAATATCTCTATCAGCACTTAGAGCTTCCAGAAATACACGGTGCTTCAGGTATCTTGCTGACGCTTTTATATGATTTTAGGAGCAAACTTGAAAGCATAGATGAGATACTCAACAACCTTGACGTGGAACTGCGGGAAATGGGAGTTTATAAGAAACCGGAAATGGAACAAGAGGCCGTGGCGGGCTAAATGAAGCACCGGAAATCAGGATTGCTTTATAACCAGGGGCCGGGGTGTCCTGGCCCCTATCGGAAAGGGGGAAATGAAAATGGCAGTAAGAAAAAGGGGTGCTACCTGGCAGATCGATTATATTGATCCGTCAGGGAAACGAATCCGCAAGTCTTTCAAGAAAAAGAAAGACGCAGACGCGGAACATGCGAAACGGGTTTCATTGATTGCCGAAGGGCGTTACCTGGACATAAAAAAGGATTGTAAGACAACATTCGGGGAACTTCTAAGGAAGTATGATGAAAACTATCAGCATCAGCGGAGCTTCAAAAATTGGAAAGAATTGTGTCTCAAAAACTTCAAGAATTACTTTAATAGCGAGACTCTTCTTTCAAATATTCGATATGTTGATGTTGAAACCTATCGGAACCATCTGAGACAGAAAAAAACCTGTAAAAATACTATTAGAACCGATGCAAGCGTCAATCGTGAAATCGCTTGTTTGCACCATCTGTTTGCAAAAGCGGTTGAATGGGAAATGTCAGAACAAAACCCTTTTGACAGAGGACGTTCCCTTCTTGTTAAAGAAAATAACTCGCGGCTACGTTATTTAAGTGAAAATGAGATTCCCAGGCTTTTACAGGCGAATGAGACGCGGGGAAATCCTGAGCCTTAAATGGGATCAAGTAAAGAATGGATTAATCTATCTTAAGAATACGAAAACGGACACACCCCGACAAATACCTATCAATGACGACCTGGACAAGCTTTTTAAAGGGATTCGGAAGCAACAGAAGGTAGGTACGGAGTATGTTATAACATTCAACCGAAAGGCAAAAAAGGAAATGATACACTCTCTTGTGTTAGTAAATTTAGAGCAAGCAAATAGAATAAACAGCGTGAAAGTGTCCTTTGCTTCTGAATTAAGAACGTCATGAATTGAAGATTTTCGTTTCCATTACTTGAGACACACCATTGCAACCCATTTAATTATGAAGGGCGGTACATTAAAGGAAGTGCAGGAAATACTTGGACACAAGACCATGACCATGACATTGAGATATGCACATCTAAGCCAGGATCACAAAAAGAAAGCGGTTAATCTTTTGAATGGATTAACCGCTTCTGAAACTAAGGCAGAAAATGTTGACGTGTCACAAAATGTCACAAAAACTAATTTTGACCCTTCTTTTGAAACTTGCCATACTGCTAACTGCCTGTAATTACTTGGTGAGCCCAGTCGGGGTCGAACAGACAACCTACTCATAAAGAGTCAGTTGCTATACCAGCTGAGCTAAGGAGG
>JAPLDV010000322.1 GCA_026391235.1 Bacteroidia bacterium
GGTTTCCGTGACATTGAAGTTTCCGTTGGATAACATCTTGCAGGCCTGGTTGATTCTTACTTCAATGAGAAATTGTGAGAAGGTTTTATTGGTCCGCAATTTGAAAAATCGGCAAAAGGCTGTTGGGGTCAGATTGATTAATCCGGCAACTTCCTGAAGGGTTATTCGCTTTTCGAAATTCTTTGTGATATAGTCAAAAATCTTTTTGAGTTTCAGATTGTCCTCCTTGCCGCTCACATGAGGTATACTGGATGAAATGAATTCGAAGTGCGGGTTTCTGGAGATCAGATCCAGGATCTTCATAAATAGGATGATTCTGGGAACCTGTTTGAGCTTGACCAATTGTTTCAGATCGTCACCGATTCTTCTGGACTCATGGTTCTTGATCCGGATCCCAAACTGCGCCTGTTCCAAAAACTCTTCTATTTTGGCAGTTTCTGGAATTTGGTTAAATACCTGATGGAATGTGTCTTTCGAAAAGAAAATAGAAATGGCGCGTGCATGCAGAGAATTGTCCCCTGCATAATATTCTTTGCTACTCAGTAATACGTGAGGGGTGTTCTTGCCGATTAAAAGGAGATCCCCTTCTTTGAATTCCTCCAACTGATCTGCAACGAGTATTAGACCTTTCCCTTCTATAATATAGGTAAACTGGCACTCTTCATGGTAATGGACCGAATCGTAAAAGTGGGGCAAATCCCAGGATTCAACCCTGACGGTTTCTTCACTGAGTCGCGGTACCTTGAAGCAAATCGGATCCATTTCTCTCATTATATAATTAATTTATATACAGTGATATAAAACAGCATCCTCAAAGATATAATCTTTTAAATTTCATTACAAAATAAAATAGAAAAAATTATGAACAAGCGAGTTTAGTCCATATTCCGACAGATCTAGGCTGCCTATTTGCGAATGGTAAGGTTCAGATTCAGGATTTCCTGTAATACCATGGCAAGAGCACCGTAGATGGCAGATTGACCCGGATGGCTTGCGGGAAGAATGTGGTATTTGGTTGATCTGTGGTCGAATACATTATCTTCAATAACCGGTTTAAGCGTATCCCAGAATATCGGTCCGCTCATGCTAACCCCTCCTCCTAATACAATAGCCTGAGGATTGAATATGTTTAGTAATCCGGCAATTGCCCTGCCAAGGTACCCCATAGCCTCGGTGAAAACGTTGATTGCGAGGGGGTCTCCTTCCATCGCAGCTTCTGCAACATGTTTGGCTTCCAGCTCTTCAGGTGGGACCTGATTCAAAATGCTCGAATGATCGGTTTGTAAACCGATTCTGGCTCTCCGGGCTATTGCATCCCCGGATGCATAAGCAGTCAGGCAATTCTTTTTGCCGCAGGTACAATCTACTTTTTCATCGCCTCGAACAGGCAAATGTCCAAATTCACCAGCCATTCCATCGGTGCCATAAAAAAGTTTTCTGCCTATTACAATGCCGGCTCCGATTCCATAACCAACATTAATGCAAATGAGATCATCGAACTTAGGCCCCGTTCCAAATGATATTTCCCCTAAAGCCATTGCCCGGCTCACATTATCGAAATACACAGGAAATGGAACATGCGACTCCATAAAATTCCTTAACTCGATATTCCTCCAATTGAACGCGGGCGAATACTCAACGATTCCGGTATTCAGGTTAATGATCCCTGCCACCGCCATACCAACACCGATGATCCTGCCGGAATCGACCAGATTGGTATTGGCTAAATTCAGGATAACCTGAACAACTTTGTTTAAAACGTATTCCGGTTCCTTGTGCGATTCGGTAACAACTTCAATTTCTTTTATCGTTTCGAATGAAAGATTGGTTAATACCCCTCTGATACAGGTGGTCCCAAGGTCGATTCCGATCAGGTAATTGTTTTTCCCATTAAAGTAGACCGGTATCATAGGACGACCCTTGAGAGTTGCAATGGGTTGATGTTCTGCAAGAAGCTCATCCTGAATCAAAGAATCCACCAGTCTTGATACCGTTGCAGTACTTAAACCGGTGCGCCGGCTGATCTCCAATCTGGATATATCATTTTCTTTCCAGACTGAATTTAGCACCATTGATTTATTGTGCCTGGTTTGAGCGGCATTGCTCAGTTTTTCTGTCTTGTTTCGATCCATCAATATCAGAATATTGCGTTGCGAAAATAAAAAAAAGGCCGCCTTTTCATGCGACCTTTTTTCAGCCAATCTAAGAATTTTTAACCAAAACCTATGAAAAGATTCAGATATGAAAGTAGTGGGATTATTTGCATCAGAGTGCAAGGATATTAGCGCAAATGGATTGTATCTTATCAAATGACAGTTGTATCTTTATTTTTTTTAAGGAACCAATGATCTCTTTAACCATTCAAACCGGACAACCCGTCCCTCTCATCATCCTGGAGGGTCGGCTCGACTCGACCAACAGTGCTGAATTTGATCAGGCTCTTCGGCCACTGCTGGACACAGAGAATTACCTGATCATCGATCTTTCCCAATGCAT
>JAPLDV010000710.1 GCA_026391235.1 Bacteroidia bacterium
AATGCAAATCCATGATTCTGGGAGGTGATATATGCCTTGTTGGTTCCATATTGAAGAACCGGCTGGTTGTGACTGCGGTGGCCATATTTCAGTTTGTAGGTGTCGCCGCCTGCCGCAAGGCCCATAAGCTGGTTGCCCAGGCAGATTCCGAAAATGGGTTTATCGCCGGTAATGGCTTTGCGAATATTGGAGATGGTTTCAAGGCATTGTTTCGGATCTCCCGGCCCATTGGAAATGAAAAGGCCGTCATGTTCAATTGTTTGTATATCAGTATTCCATGGAACTCTTACCACCTCTGTGTCCCGTCGGAGTAAACACCTGATTATATTGTTTTTAACTCCGCAGTCAATCAGCAGGATTTTATATTTCCCGTTACCATACCGGATGATTTCATTTGTACTGACCTGATCCACCAGGTTGATAAGATTGGGATTAACGAATGGAATATCTTCATCAAAAAGGATTTTACCCAGCATGGCACCCTCTTCGCGCAAATGTTTGGTCAGCGTGCGGGTATCGATCCCGTAAATGCCGGGGATTTTAAAATCCTGCAGCCAACCGGCTAAACTCTGATCGGCATTCCAGTGACTGAAATCAAAGGAATAGTCGGAAATGATGAGTCCGCTGATATGGATCTCCTCGGATTCAAAAAATTTCAGCATACCGTGTTCACGTTGTTTGCCGGGAACACCGTAATTTCCGATGAGCGGGTAGGTGAGCACCAGGATTTGTCCCTGGTAGGAGGCATCGGTGATGCTTTCGGGGTAGCCGGCCATGGCGGTGTTGAAAACTACCTCGCCGGCCATCGGGGTTTCGGAGCCGAACGACCAGCCGTTCCATTCTCGGGCCTACAACATCATATAAACTATCAGGTGCTGAGGATGTTAGGTTCTCAATTACATGAAAAGCCTGATAAAGTGCCGGGCGGATCAGTTCTGTCATGCCTGCATCCAGGATAGCGAACCGGGTTTTTACGCCCTCCTTAACGTACAATACTTTGGATATCAGGCTCCCGGATTGTGCGACCAATGCTCTTCCGGGCTCAAAATGCACCTCTTGTCCGGGCTGCAGATCGAGATGCCGCTTGAATATATCGAAATAGGTTTTAAAATCAGGACCTCCGCCGTCGGGATTCGAGTAATCGATGCCTAATCCACCGCCAACATTGATGATCTGTGAGGTCAGATTATTGCAGGCAAACCAGGCCTGAATTTCGTTTATCCGGGTACATAATCCCTTGAAAACATCGAAATTGGTGATTTGAGAGCCGATATGGAAGTGTAAACCTTTCCAATCGAGGTTCCCGGCCTTGTCAAGAAACCGGATCACTTTATCCCAGTCCCAGGGGTTGATTCCGAATTTGTTCTCTTCGATCCCGGTGGTTATATAATGATGAGTCCGGGCATCCACGTGAGGGTTGATACGGAGGGCGACAGGGGCTTTTAACCCCTTGCGGGCCGCAATTTCATTGATGACTTCCAGCTCCTGGATCGACTCGGAATTGAAGCAGGAGATGCCATGATCCAATCCATATTCAATTTCCCAATCGGCTTTGCCAACGCCGGCAAATACGATATCCGATGGTTTGAAACCGGTTTCCAACGCGCGGCGCACCTCGTAACCGCTTACGCAATCGGCTCCGTATCCGTAAGTACTGATCCGCTGAAGTATGCGAACGTTGGCATTGGCTTTTAATGCATAATGAATCCGGAAACCATTTTGCCGGCCAAGCCTGGCCACTTCTGCCAGAGTTTTATCGAGGCGATCAAGATCGTAATAATAAAACGGGGTTTCAAGCTGCTGAAACTGATCCAATGGGAATCTGGTCTTCATCGGGCTTGAAAAAGATGATTACTGAGGGAGTTCAGCGCCTCAGTTTTATCTGAACTCTTGATTAGCAGCGAGATATTATTATTGCTCGATCCGTAGGAGATCATCCGGATCGGTATGTGCCTGAGCGCTTCCAGAGCCTGAACAGCCATGCCCCGGCTTTCGCCTATCAAATCGCCAACGACGCAGATAATAGTCTGATCGCGAACTACCTCAACAGTTCCGTAATTTTCAAGATCCGCGACGATATCGTTCAACCGGTCGACCTGGTCGATCGTCATGGAAACCGAAACTTCTGAAGTAGCAATCATGTCGATCGATGTACGGTGGCTTTCGAAAATTTCGAACACTTTTCGCAGAAATCCAAAAGCCAGCAGCATCCTGTCGGATTTAATCCTGATGGCAACAATACCGTCTTTGGCTGCAACGGCCTTGATTCCGGTTCCGGTTGTTTCACCGGTAATCAGAGTACCCGGAGAATCCGGATCCAGGGTGTTTTTCAACCTCACCGGGATGTTCTTATCCTGGGCGGGGCGCACACTGGTTGGATGCAGGATCTTGGCCCCGAAGTATGCCAGCTCAGCTGCCTCGTTGAATGAGAGTTCACCGATCCGCGTGGTATTATTTACATACCTCGGATCATTATTGTGAAACCCGTCAATATCCGTCCAGATCTGAATCTCATCCGCCTCAATGGCAGCGCCGATTATCGACGCGGTATAATCCGATCCGCCCCGCTTGAGGTTGTCGACCTCGCCAAATGCATTCCGGCAGATAAAACCTTGCGTAATAAACAGGCTGATGCCAGGATGCAGCAGGATCTCACGGTTCAGGTTCTCCCTGATGTAATAATTATCCGGCTCCTGGTCCTTGTCGATACGCATGAAATTCAATGCCGGCAACAATGCGCATGAAACCCCAACTTCCTGCAGGTGATAAGCCATCAGCGCCGTTGAAATCATTTCGCCTTTGGCCAGAACAGTTTTTTCCTCATGCTGTGTGAATATGTCACGGTTGAATTCATCCAGATTGTCAAAATGCGAATCAATCATCTGCCGGCTGTGACTCTTATATTCCTCGGAACTAAAAAGTTCGCAGGCGATGCTGTAATATTTTTTCCGCATGGATTCGAGGAAAGTTTTAGCTCCGGAATGATCCTTTTTGTATAAATATTCAGAGTAGGTAACCAAATCATTTGTTGTATCCGCCATTGCCGACAGGACAACTATCTTGGGTGTGGGATCTGATATTAATCGACCTACTTCAGCAATCCGTTGGGGGTTTCCAACGGAGGTACCCCCGAATTTCATGACTCTCATTGTGGCCATTGTTTAGTATTTTAATGGGAATCAGCTGCGAACAGCACCAAACCGGGGCACAAAGATAGCTAAAAAACTTAAATTTGTCGCCTGGTATATCTTGAGCCATGCTGAAACGACTGTTGCCATATATATTTATTCTGCTGATTGCGGTACCCGCCGGTATCTTCCTTTTCTCACGCCGCGACAAGCAGGTCACTGCCTATCAGAGTAAAGCCATGACGGCAGTACCTGAAGATGCGGTCTGGATCATTGAATCCGGGTCTGTCCCTGAATTGCTGAAAGCACTGATCCAATCTGAACCGCTGTTTACATCGCTACAGCACATCGGGAACATCGATCCTTATCTGCAGGCTTTCCGGAAAATAGATAGCCTGATCACCCTCAATTCCCGGTTCAGGGAACTTTACAGTCACAGTCCGGCGGTGGTATCACTTCACCAAACCGGGAAAACCCAATATCAATTCTTGATGATACTGGAAACACAGGGCACATCCGGATCGGAAGGAGCGGGTGACTTTTTTTCAGAATTATGCAGTCATCCCGGTCAATGGTCGAAACGGATTTATAACAGCCAGCAAATCAAC
>JAPLDV010000601.1 GCA_026391235.1 Bacteroidia bacterium
GGAATAGTCGATGTCGTATTTCTTGGCTAACCGATCTATCCTTTCTATGGTTGTCATATCTGTTATGCTGGTACTTAATCTGTTGGGAACATTGTTTTATTATTCTTCCCGGTTCCCAATATATGCAAGTTAAACCCGGCGACAGGATTTTTTCAGGAGAGAAATCAACAATTTGTTGAAACGGTCAAACTCAGGTTGTTCCGAAACCGAGCATCAAATTCAGATCCCACCTGGGCTTTTACTTCCGTTCATTCATTCTTCATCCTGAAACCTTTTACCGGCGGTCAGCTTCTCTGAATGGTCGAAGGACTTTAGGTAGGCTAAGGTGGTCTCAAGATTGGAATGGCCAAGCATCTCGCTGATGCCCATGATTGCTGTGTAAAGTTAAACTTGGAGACCAAGATAGAGAAGAATAACAGTTAGCATCACTGCAATTGTTGAGATGTGGACAAAATTGCCACTATCCGATATAATATGTGAAAAGAAATTTCTTGGTATCTTTATTGGTCAGTATAAGCGTTTTAACTATGGAAAATCCGTTTGACTCCCTTGAAAAGAGGCTGGCTGGTATTGAAGAAAAACTCGACAGCTTGATTGCTAAAATGGAAAATGGTTCGGTACAGGCATCAAACACCTGGATAAGCACGAAGCAACTCTCAGAATACCTTGGGATTTCAAAAGCTGCAGTGACCAACCTACGTGGTTCAAAGATCCCCTTTTACAAAGTAGGAGGAAGGATACTTTTCAAAAAGCAGGAGGTAGATGAGTTGTTGGAGAAAACCCGACACAAGACAGGCGGTGAATATCTTGATGAATATCTATATGGTCAAAAATTGAAAGGCAGGTAATAATATGTTCTCTCAACATCATACCAACAAGAACCTCTTTATCAACTATATGAATAACAGATCATGGACGAAACTATACTTAAGGAGATTAAGAAAATACGCATATTGCTGGCTGAGCTGACCGGAACCGCTGACCTCCCGGCAACCGAAAGATTTTCAAAGGAAGCCATCGCCAAAGCAGCAAAAGAATTCCGTGTCCTTGCCATTCAAAGGGGAGAATGGATTCCGGGGCATGAAATCAAAAAGGTGATCAGGTCAGCTCCCTGGAACTGTTCAAAGGTCATTGAAGAAGCACTTCCGTATCCCGGATTCTCTCCGCGATATCTTTTCGACTCCCTATTCAGCCCCAACCGAACAATTGGTCAGGGATGAGATTCAATTACTAATGGAGGATTACATGAAGTTTGCCCTGTCAGAGTACATCGATCTGTATGAAAGGAAAACCCATGCGCTCTTCAAGTTTGATTACTCCTTCGATCGATATTTGAAACCGGAGCTGAAAAAGTATTGCAAGGATTGGACGTTTAAGTTCAACTATGCTAATCATGCGTTGAAGAGGATTTTGGAGCTGAAGCCTTCTGACAGAATTCCTTGTCTGAAGCTTTGATTTGTTAGTTCATAATATACAATTAGGGACTGACTATTGTATCGGATTTACAACTGCTTCATTTTCATCAAACAAAAAAAATAGTTGATTCTCATAAAGAATTAACAATCAATTAATTGATTGTTACCACGGATCAACTAAGTTTCAAATAATATGTTACTTATCATATTCCGTAATGTATCTAGTTTGTAGAAGTAATTATTTTTATTTTATTGCACAATCCTTTTTTGAAAAATTTGTTCGGTATGGGTTTTTGTTCTAGTGAAGGAAATTATAACCTTTAATGTCATTTTTCCAGTTTCAGTTGGGAAAACCAAAACTGGTTAATCGCCGCGAACAACTTGTCGTTGCGTTCCTGGTCGAACTTCCTGAAGAACCTGCTAAAAGTGCTTTGGCTGGCCATTCCTTTGTCCCAACCCAATCTGCCTTGGTGCACTTGATCATGGCGAAGGGTTCCGAAGTGGGTCAGCCTGGTGGCTCCCAGAATCGTGCTGACCATCCCTCAGCAAGATCGGTAGAACTGTATCCTCGGGTAGATCCTGGAGAAGGCGAATCCGGGCAATGTTCTTCCAAGTATTGCTTCAATCCGTTCCGACGGTATGTCTCCTCGATTAACCGGAGACCGCCCAAGGGAGAGACCTCTTTGTTTGTGAAATCGTATGCCAAACTGTTCATCCTTTGGGTGAAATTACACATATTACTCAACCCAAAATATAATCAGGGGTTCGAAGGTTTTCAAATCAGTCTAATGAATTAATTGGGTTAATGCCTTAGATTATCAGATTATTAATAAAATCATTATACGACTCATTTACGGAGCTTAAGTGTTTTTGATTAAATTGTACAATCATTTTGTTTATCCGTGTACCTTTTTCGACTAGCTCTTGTATTCTTTTTAGAGAAATTTCTCTGCTTTCTATTTCAAAAACCCAAGAAATAAACCAATAAAGTAGTAGTGCCTTATGTCTTTGTTTATCAATTGAAAGTTCATGCCAATATTTAGAACCAAGACTAAAATCACCAGAAAGTAGCAATAAATTTATATATTCCAGCATTGTTAAACTTGAGTCTTTTTTATTCATTAAGATTTTTTCATATAGAACCCTTGCTTCATTAATATTTTCAAAATAATAGAGTAAATAATGCGCCCATAAAGTCTCCAATTTAATGCATTCTTCATCGCGTATTAATAATTCTTCAAAAATCTTTTTACCTTGATCAAGATTTCCATTCTCAAGATTAAGACGTGCTTTAAGACAAAGGACACACATATTGGTCGGAAAATGCCTCAATGCAATTCCTATGCTTTTTTTCGCAGCTGTTAAGTCCCTTTTTTTATCGATTAAGAAAGAAGAATAATCACATAAGGCTTTAATATTTTTGGGATCTAACTTCAAGGCCTTAATATAGGAAGAATTTGCCTTATCGTACTCCAAGGTCCCGTTAATTAGGAATTTTGCGTAAGCGAGATAGTTTTCAATTCTATCTGGTTCCAAATTTATAGCTTCGTTAAAGTATCTATTCGATAACTCCTTGTTATTTAGTTTTTTCCATATAAATCTTGCATATTGTATTCTAATTTCTGAGCAGCGTTGGTTATTGCTTATCGCTAATTCAAAATTCTCTTTTGATTCAATATTTTCCCCGTGTCTTTGATTGAAATTGGCCAAACTACAAACAATACAGCTATTGTAGTCGGAAATTTTAGTTGCTTTTTTAAGTAAGTCTTTAGCTTCTGAAGTTTTGCCTTCCTCCTCTTTAAGTCTCGCTTGTCTTATTAGTATTTGAAGAGGTAATGGGCTAATATTCAAGCCTTCATTAATAAATTTTCTTCTTTCTGAGATGTCACCGGCAGAATCAATTTTTAGAATAATTTTTGGATCAGGTTCAATCTTACTTTCATTTAACCATGAGAACATTGATCTTGCTTCCTTTGGTAATTTTAAAAAAGTATCATCCGAATTACTCTCGATATATTCTTCTAAAAATACGAGGAAATCCAATGATACTTCGTCTTTTATTATTAATTTAAGCTCGGCAATATATTTTTTGAACAAAGAAGATTCTATCTTGTATCGATAAACCTGACCTAAAAAGGGAAATACAATAAACTTAACCTTTCTATTATCATCTTTTTGAAGGAGGTGTTTAATAATATAAAATGCCTCATTAAAAAATGAATAGGTTGGCAAAATGTATATAAGATATTTCCATATATCATAAACATTAAGCTCAAAATCTTCGCTTTGTGGAAATTGATAGCTCCTCTTGCTAGCCAATCGCAGAGCAAAAACTATTGCTTCTTTAGAAGCTTTATTTTTAATTTCTTCAATACAGGTCTCAAGAAAAGGGATCTCTTCAGCAGAGTCGAATTTTTTTAATGCAACTTCATAATATGGGTATTCTGCTTGGTATTTACATTTTGTGTTTTCTTCCTGAAAAACTGCCAGATGTTTGTATTGTAAATATTTGTTAATCAATTCTTTTTCGGAATATAATGCGGAAATTAACTGAGCAAATAAGCCGATGATTCCATCTCTATTCTCATTTAGTTCAATGCAAAACCTTAATATTGGCTCACTAAGTTCATATAAATTATCTCTTCCTTTTTTATATGTTGACACAAAACCAATCCTTTGAAGATCAGACATGTGCTTTGAGGTTATATTTGCAGTTAATAGACATTGTCTTGAAATAACCGAGCCTTTTTGAGGGATTCTTTGTAAAGCGAGAAAATGAACAATTTTTTGTTGCTGAGGGGGGAGTGATCTTAAAAACGATTCATAATACGGCTTAAGTTTATCTAGCACATTTATGAATGAAACTGATAAATCGTTTTTAAAGTCAGCCTTAATGAAATCGTAAAAGAGGACTACGAGTCTATGATTTCCTTCAGTCAGATGGTGAATTGATTTTATTTTTC
The DNA here is from genome assembly GCA_026391235.1 of Bacteroidia bacterium. The sequence continues at coordinate 4,379 of JAPLDV010000601.1, forward strand.
CTCGACCTTGGGTAGTATCAAGAAAATTAATAATGTCGTTTTGCTTTTCATTTTCCGCTAATTTCTTTAATAAAAATCCAGATTCAGAGGCATTTAACTTCTTCAAGTGCGTTATATGAAAAAAATTGTAAAAAGGCATATCCTCATTCTGAATATCAAAAAATAGAGCTTGACAGGATGCAATTATTATAGTGTTTTGATATTGTTGAATGAAATCTCTTAATTTGGATTGTCCAACTTTTTTAATTCCTTTAAAGATTTCGTTTAGATTTTCGACAATAATTATAAGCTTTTTATTAATTAATTGTTCTCTCAATACTTTAACCGCATAAACATCGCGGGATAAAGGAGGAAGAACTTTAATTGCTTGGATTTCTTTTTCCCAAAAATCAATAGTCGATTTATCACTTCCCCATTTTTGAAAAGAATTCATAATTCTTATTAGAAAGGATAAGAAAGAATCTATCCCAAATTCATCTTCTGCCATATATGCAATCATGGTTTCGGAGGTGATCTGGTCATTTGTGGCAATTCGATTGTATAAGACCCTCAATAAGTGGGTTTTACCACTTCCTCTCGGACCGATGATTAAATGATGTGTACGGACATTAGAACTAAGGGAAACTAAAATACTTTGTTGAATTAGATCAACAACCTCGGTTCTACCAACTAACAAGTTTTCTAGAACCGTTGGCTTTTCGCAGGTAGAATTGAAAATAAGCATAGTTATGAGTGGTTAGTTTTCCACCATTCTTTTAAGAGTTTATATTTGAAGGAATAATTTCTTTTACCTTCGATTAAGTATCTGTTTACATATAAATCACGAAACAGAAAATCCAGTGTTTCTTTGATTTCCTCATCTGGTACGGAGATTTTTAATTTTACGAGTTGCAATATTTCCGATTCAGGCATATCATTGTCCATTTTAGATAAACTGTTTAATATTACCATGCTGATTTTTTTGATATTTTCGTTATAGTATATTTTTATCCTTGAAAGAAAGTGTTCAAATTGTCCGTTGCCTGATGGACTGTTTATTAGTTTAGTAACCTGCAGATCAACATTTTTTTGTGAAAATATTTCATTATTAAGGCACATTTCACTAACAATATAGTTAATATAAAAGGGCAGACAATCTAGCCGATGACATAGATATGACTGGACATCCGGACTACAATTGTCTTCCTTTTTATTAGATTCAATTAAATACTTAACAAGATTATTTGCATCGTCGTAGGTCATTTCTGTAAGAATATAATTATACATGTCATTTAATGGCTCGCTGACATAATTTCTTTCTTGTTTAAGGATATCCAGAACAACGTTAATGCCTATAGAACCGCAATAGATAAACCTTAAACCATGCTTACCATAAGTATGTCGAAGAACTCTCAGTGTGTCTAAGATTTCTATTGCTTCACTTGCATTTTTATATTCAATAATAAATTTGTAAAGCATCCAAGGAAATTCATCTAGCATTATTAAGATTTTCTTTCCACGAGAATTCTCGATGGCTTCTTCAATAACTTGAATTAGCCCTTGTTTCCAATAGGGCTTGAAACTTGGCAATTTGACATTTATCACATCCTTACCTCCAAGATGGTTCTCATACCATTTCATAAACCTACCCCCACCTGTGGTTTTAATCAAAGCACTTCTTGATAGTTGATCGATAATTTGATGAAGAAATTCTTCCGGATTTGTAATTCCTTCGACAACCATGTGAATGGGTGTATATGATTCATTTGGGATTGCCTCCATTTTCCTAAGGACTTCTGTTTTTCCCATCCTTCGATGTGAGGAAAGAATTACACTTGAACTATTCAGGTGGAACCACAAATCACTCATTTCATGGTCACGACCGATAATGCCTTCTGCTGGAGATGCCATAATCTTTTTTATTCAAACATACAACAAGTTTATCGCACAACCAAATTATCGTACAATAATTTTGTTGTACAACGTATTATTTGCAGGCGGGTTGCTTTACTGATCCAACCCTTAACCTAAAAGTTGGGTTTAATAGATTGAAATATAATACAATAAGAATATTTACAGGTTTGTGAGTAGAGCTATTCTTACCTAAAACGTATTCCAAGATCTTATACTAGTTTTTTCCCTGCCTTCAGTTTATCAGAGTGATCAAAGGATTTCAGGTAGGTCAGGGTAGTTTGGAGATTTGAATGGCCAAGCATCTCGCTGATCATTCCCGGACTTTCGCCGTCCTTATAAAGAACCGTGGCAAAAGTATGACGGGCCACATAGGAGGAAATGTTATGGTCAATTTTCAGGTCCAGCGCGATTTTTTTTAAGTCGCTGTTTGTCTTCTTTAACGCCGTTTTGATTCGTGTTTTGATCTTTTCCGGGGTAATGTGGATCTTTTCATGCAGGATAGGGAAGATATATCCGGTGTCCGGATTATTTTTCTGGTAGTACTCGATGATCTCAATGCCCGTTTTGTCAAGGGGGATTTCGTATAACTTTCCGCCTTTACTGCGATTATATCTGATCAGGGTAAACCCTTCCACTTGCTTTATACTCTTAGTAGTGAGTACAGCCAGATCCGCAAAATTCAATCCATAGGTGATATACATAAAGGTGAACAATTTGATCGCATTAAAAAAGGCGCTTCCTTCCGGTGCCTGATACTGGACAAACCGAAGCATATCCTCTTTGCTCAATGCCCGCTTGTCGGTTGTGTCCTGAAACTCTCTCCAGCGATCGAAGTTTTCGAAAGGGTAGTACTTGAGCCCCTCTTCCTTTATAGCGGTATTACATGCGGCCCGCAGTGTTCTCAGGTAGTTGCTGGTGGAATTCTTTTTCAAACCCCGGATCTGGCAGAATTCGATGAACTGATTTAATAGTTTAAGGGTAATGGCAGTCATTTGTACATCCTCCTTCAGGAAATCATTGAGGACATTCCTGCAGGACTGATAAACCATCATATTTCCGATTCTCGCGGTGGAACGGAATCTTTCGATCAAGGAATCCAGATAAGCCAGGAGAAAAATCCTTTCATCCTTTTTTACGAATTTCTGCCTGAAATCATCATGGCCATAGTTATTTTTTTCATTCTCGAGTTCGATCAGAATTCCTTCGGCTTCAGCCAGGCGGTTATGAAGGTTCCGGTTGCTCTGTTTAAAATTCGGGAAGTTACTGTTGAACTGCATAGCCGGTGCATTCCATTTATACCGGGGATCCGGATTTCCATCGATATCAGGATAATATTTACACTTGAAGGTGTCGCCTAAAGTGTAATAATTAATGACCCGGTTGATGATCACACGAAGGAGAACCGGCGAAGTTCCATCCGAGTATTTCTTACTTTTAAAGTGCACAATTTTGACGCTTGCCATGAGAGCAGGGGGTTAATGTTTAGTTCTACGGTTTAAACATAGTATAAACAAATAAGGAAAACAAGGGAAAACATAAGAATATAATCAACAAATAAACAAGCTGTTAGTCAATCACTAACCAAATAAAGCAACCAAATCGCTTGCTTGACAGGCAAGAGGTCACTGGTTCGAATCCAGTATGTCTCACAGGTGAAAATCAACGACTTACAGCGGTAAAACTTGTAGGTCGTTTTTCTTTTCTGCCAAGAATTTGCCAAGGTTTGGGGTTTATTTCACGCTCCTTGTTTTTCCGATAGGGTACACCGGTTGTATTCGGGGCAAAGGCAGTTAGCTTATCGCCAATGATGGATTCTATATCAGGGACGACCACTTCAACCGCCGGTCCCTTCTGAAGAACCCAGGGTGCTTCAACCGGTTTCCTGGAAAGGCCTGGGTAATGAGGATCTTCAAATATGATATCCAGAAGTATCTCCTGCTCTTTTTCAGACAGGACGAATGAATAAATAAACCGATAGTGTGCTTTTGGAATCCCATTGTCGAGACTTCTTTTTTCATCGAGGGTTACTCGATTAAAAACGTCATCTGCCAGAACACGACTGAACTTCTCATCCAAATCAGACCGGTCATAGTCTCTCGGCAGCACAATATCAACATCAATCGAAAACCGTTTCGGGTCTTCATAGGTAAGAATTTGAATGGTTGGTTAGTCGTTCAATAAACGAGGCCACATCTTGCTTTTTCCCTCGTCTTGCTGCATAATTGAGTATCCGGGTTTCATTAACCGAATATTTTTCCAGGACGCTGCTGAAAATGAATTCCAGTTCAACACCCTGAAAAAGTGTGAACAGCTTTGTATCCGCAAACAGATCAACCAGGATTTTTTCAATGAGGGGCACTGTGTAAGTACCTATTTTCTGAACAG
>JAPLDV010000515.1 GCA_026391235.1 Bacteroidia bacterium
GTCCCGAAGATGAAAAGTATATCCATAACCTGTACGCCAGATTAGCGCAGGGAAGTATAAGCTATTCGGAAGGAACTAACGACGACGTGAATAAATTTGTGTGGAGCGGTCAGGATTGGGATCCTTCAACTCCGGTAATTGAAACTCTGAGGGATTTTGCCCGCTATTTTATCGGACCCGGTTATTCTGAAGATGTTGCCCAGGGACTGATGGCATTGGAAAGAAATATCCGGGGACCGCTTTTGACTAACGAGCAGGTACAGCAAACACTGCAGCAATGGCAGGAAATGGAGGAAAATGCTTCTGCCGGCATATTGAGCAACCCGCGTTTCCAAAGCGGATTGATCCGGGCTTATTTCGATGCATTCACCCAAAGAAGGTTAATCTATGAAACCCATCTAGAGCGCCAGGCAAGAAATATTCTCGAACGTGCTAAAAAATCAGGTTCCAAACCGGCAATTTCTGATGCTCAGAATATGCTGACCCTTGCCTATGAAAAACCGGTATCGCCTGAATTAAAACAACGCTGTTATGCTCTCGCTGATTCACTGTTCCGAAGTTTTGGTGCCCAGCTTACCATAAAGAAACACTTTGCAGCTGACGGAAGGGGAAATTTTATTGACAACATCGATATTCCGCTTAACGATGCATTGTGGATATTGGATCAGCTGTCGCAAATCGAAAAGCTTAATGGTGAACCCGAACGACTGGATGCACTTGATAAAATGCTTCACCGGACAGATCCTGGCCCGGGCGGTTTTTATGACAACTTCGGCAACCCGGCTGCCTGGAAAAGGATTAAAGCGAAAAAAACATGGGCCGAAGATCCCGGAAGTCTGGAATCACCCCGCGTAAGTTTCGGAGTCGGATTAACCGGGGTCGACTGGGTACATCAAGTTGTTGCGAAAGGTTTTGAAGGACAAACTACCCCTTTGGCCTGGATGAATCAGATCAATACACTCTATGATACCCCACTGGAGATGGAATACGACAATCTTGACCCCACTGCTGAATATACATTGAGAATTGCCTATACCGGACGCTTCCGTTCAAATATAAAACTCGTTGCCGATGGTATTACCATTCATAATTATATCCGGATGGGAACCCGGCCCCTGTTTGAATTTACACTGCCGAAAGAAGTAACCGGCGACGGAAAGGTTAGATTTACCTGGACCTGCGGGCAGGATGACGGCGGCGAAGGTGAACGGGGCTCGCAGGTAGCTGAAATATGGCTGATAAAGAGGTAAAGAACGTTAAGGACGTGAAGGACGTTAAGGACGTGAAGGACGTGAAGGACGTGAAGGACGTTAAGGACGTTAAGGGCGTTAAGGACGTTAAGGGCGTTAAGAAACGGCAGAATGTAAAACGGATAACTCACTTAGCAACAAGATTCAAAGTACTCACCCCAACACCTAAATTTTAATCCAATGAGAAGAATATTAATTTTTACCATTCTGGCTGGCCTGTTCCTTACCGCAATGGCTAATGCACAGCAATTATCACCTCAACCGGTGACGCCCGGACAATGGATAAAATCGTGGCTGCTATGTGGTCCCATTCCTATAAAGGAACCTTTAGATGCCTCCGGTTCTTGGAATCATCTTGTGGATTTTAACACTGACTACCTGATAAAAGCAGGCGGGGAACATAATCTTCAGGTTAAAGAGGGAGACGTGGTAAAATACGCTAAGGGTTCAGCCAGATGGAAGCTGTACCATTCACCTGATTCCATTATTGATCTGGATAAGGCGTTGTCGAAGGATGCCCCGGTATTTGCCTATGCGTATACAGAAGTCCAATCGGATGAAAGCAGAATTTG
>JAPLDV010000523.1 GCA_026391235.1 Bacteroidia bacterium
CATATAGTAGGTACCGTCAGATTCGAAAACCCAGACATCCCGGGCACCCATAAGATCGCAGTCTCCGGGGCCGTCGCCGTACCGGAGTACGATGCCGTAGTCCTTTGCGTCCATCCTGAGCGTTGCCGCAGGTCTGCCGTCGCTGTAATCCTACGGCCGGGCAGGAAGGATCGAAAGAACCATCACCAGAGCAGCCCATGTACTTTTTTTTACCATTCTAATCTTCATAAGATTAATGTTTGATTACTTGTATAGATATTTGACCCCTCCGGAGTCGTATAAATTGCTGCTGGTCGGTCAATTCTCACAAAATTCCATATGATCACAGTGCTTGTTTCAGGCCGTCCCATTTGACCACCCATTGCCCGTTATCCGGGAACCCGGGCGCATTTTTGTCCGGTCCGCCGTCCCAGCCGGCAGCCATCATGGCCACCGCATACAAAAGGCCGCCGTTTCCTGGAAAATACCAGCCTTCGTTAATCCCGTTAACTGTGAAGCCATTTTGCTTTGATTCATTCAGCAGGGCTTCTATTGCCAGATCAGGCCTCCCTACTCTTGCAGCAGCCATTGCAGCCCACGGAAAATCCCAGCCCCACGTATTTTCCCACTTCCAGGTTTTGAATACTTTTTCAACCGTTTGCCGGGCTATACCAGCATCCACAAACTTGGTCAAAGGCAGAAATGCGCATACACCCAAGGGATCCGGATGTCCCTTGTTCAGCTTGGTGTAGCTGTCGGTCCAGTTATTGCAAAAAAGATAAGCTCCATCAGACTCTGGCAACGGAGCTAGATTTTCCAGCACCGTGTTCCACTTTTCTATCGGCTCCAGGCCCAGGCGTTCTCGCCATTCCTGTGCTTTTGCCAATGCCCATCGCCAATATGCTGATTCAAAGGCCGGATCATCTCCGTTCCCATTCTCGTTAGCTGTTCTTATCGGAGTAAGATGATATTTTCCATCGGCCTTGAGGACCGGAAAATCAGCCAGATATTCGGCAGTCTCATTAACAATAAATTCCCACTTTTTAAGGGTTGCCATCGTTGGTGTAAGCCTATATTCGAGTTCTGCAAAGAAGATCGGGTGAGGTTGCTGCCAGGAGAGGATGTAGGTGGGACCCCAGGGAGCCGTTCGGCCTTCCGGACCCACCTGCTTGCCCCATTTGGCACCTTTGTAATCGAACTGCCGGGCAAGTTTAATCGCCACCGGAAGAAAGGATTCATAGCAGCCAAGCGCCTTTGCGGCTTTGTCCCACCGGTCCCATAACCCATAGTGCGCCAGGTGCCACCAAACCATTTCCATGTGAAATTGCGAACTCCAGGCATCGCCTCCCATCAGTGCCATTTCAGCCGGTGGCCAGCTTCCGGCCGACTGCGTTCCCATCAGGTATTGCGAGAGCACAACTCGTCTTTCCAGCTCCTTCCATCGCGGATCCTTGCTCCCCGACAAGTCAATGGCTCCTCCGCTGAGCCAATAATTCTCCCAATTCCCGGCTGATGCTTTCTTTACCTGATCAAATCCAGGCAGTTCCCCCGGCTTTTTTAAACTGAACGAGCAGACAAAGTCGAGCGACCGGCTGCCTTTCGCACCTGATAAACGAAAAGTATGTGATCGTGCTGATCCTTCAAAGGATGCTGCGGGATCCGACCACGACCAGCTTGCATGATACACAGTCTGATCCATCGACCTGAGAAAATCAGCGCGGGTTTTTGTTCGGGTGACCTGTGTATTATGCTTCGAATCCTCATCCCAGTTCCCGTACCAGGGATCCTGACCTTCATTCGCAACTGAGCCCAAGGGATAGGGGAATTCCAGCTCAACAGCCAATTCACCGGTACTGATCAGGTCGGATTCGATCCTGACAGCAACCTCATCCATATCAGGGTGTACAACAGTCTGAACTTTTACCGGATGGCCGCCGATGGAATATTCCGCAGTCTGGATTCCCCGCCAGAGGTCGAGTGTCCGCTGAGTATTCTTCACCTCCTCCATCGTTACTATTTTCCCCGTCGCATTTGTCAGGCGGAACCGGCAAAAACTGAACCGGTGGGGGCTCTGAAACATCCAATCGCTGACATCCTGTCGGGCAGATGCGTGCTTCATCTCCCCCACCAGCTTCCCGGTTTCGATGGTTCCGGTTTCGGGAACGTCGGCCATAGTGGCTCCCTCGGGAAGTGGGAAACTGTGCCAGGCCCAGTGGGCCATGATATTTCCCCCGAAAGTCTGCATACCGGTACCATCCACTCCGACGCAGAACTCGCCGTTGCCAAGTGCCAGAATCTGACTAACATCACTGGTCTGGATGCTATGCCGTTCAACAAGGGCTTTCCGTCTGATTGGCCCTGCCAGCAGTACAACCGGCAGTAACAGTAAGCTGATGAGTAGTTTAAATCGCATAATTAGAGTATAAAATTATTCTCAATTAACCATGACAACCATTTCAGCAACCGGCAGACCCTTCGCCGTCGCCTTTATGACGATATTCCCTTTCTGATCCCCTGAACGGATGACCAGCAGGCAGTATCCCGGGCGACCTCTTTTCCCTTTCTTTTGGCTACGCCTAAAAGTACTCCTTTCTGATATGCCACCTTCCGGTATTGCACCGGTCCCTGGCCTTCTGCCAGTTTTTCACTGCCCAGTGATTTGTTGTTCAGAAACAGTTCGATCACATCACCATTTGAAATTACCTGGACTTCCATCTCCTTATATCCAGACCAGTTCCAGTGACCCGACATGGGATACCAGCTTCAGCACTTGTTATCATATTGTTTACCCAGATTTTCAGCTTTTCAGCATCGGATTCCTTCACGAGTAATTTGACCATCGGCTTCGTGCTATAGAAAGCTTTGTAAATGTATCCGATGGGGGTAATCCTTTCGTCAACCCCGATATGGGCAACGGCAACCCTGCTGTTGGCGCCTTTCCGGTTTGAACAGGATGTCAGGATGGTCGGCATGACGGCTACACCCACCATTCACTGAAAGGATTTACGCACGAAATCCCTCCGTGAAAGCCAGATTTCATTTTTTGTCTTCAGTGTAACTATTTTTATAGCTCTTCCAGATTTCAAGTGATCGGGTAAGTGTTTTTAAAGCATCACCTTTAAGATTATAGCACTGCAGTCCGATGGGACCGGTATAGCCATTGTCTCTCAGTGATTTCACAAACCGGTAGGTATCGAATGATCCCTCACCTAAAGGCTGAATCAGGCGGTCCCAGTTAAAATTCCTGGTATCGCCATCGTCGGCCCCGCAAATATTCACTGCAAACAGATAGGGTGCAAACTCCGCAACCTTAGCGTCGATCCCTTCAGATCCTTCCACTTTAAGCAAATGACACAGGTTCATTGCAGCGCCAAAGTTTTTCCGGTCAACCAGCCTGCAAAGCCTGACGCTATGGGATACCGTTTCGCAGTATAAGGTAACATGAGGATAAACACACATATTAACACCGAATGGAGCTGCATAATCGGACAATTCGCGCAGCATAACAGTAACTACCTGATCGCCGCTTTCTTTATCATTAGCATAACTATTGCTGTGAAGATGAAAATAAATTACGGACCCTTTAGCAGATGCCCTGATCATGGCTTTAATTTCATCAGCCGATGTACTTTTAAGTTTTTCACCGGCTTCGAAATTTAACTCCACATAATTTGCAGGCATCAAAAGATTTTCCTGATCGAGGGCATTTTTAAGTTCAAAGAAATTCCGGTAGCCCATGCCTTCCAATCCGTCATAACCAATGGATTTCAAAAATTTCGCCTTCTCCCGAGCGGTCTGCGGAGCATTTTTCATTCCATCAAATGTATTCTGGGCATAAAAAGTATTATTCAGATCTTTTTGGGCCCATAAGGGGCTGCTAATCATTACCAGCCCGGTTATCATAATCACAATCGATATTTTGCTCATTGTCAATCTGTTAGTATTTGTACCCCGGACAAATTCTGCTGTAAGACCAAGGATCCCTCATCTCCCTTTTCTTCAGTTTATCAGCTTCCTGATTATTGATAAAACTCTCATTCAAAGGATCCCACTCTAATTTCCGATTAAGTTTCAAGGCAATATTACCGCAATGAAGCAGGGTGCTGGTGCGATGTCCGGATTCAGGGGAATAAATGGCTTTTCGCCCCTCTTTGATGCTTTGCAGGAAGTCAATGAATTCGTCATTGGCAGTCGGCAAAACAACTTTCTTCCCGGTCAGGTCGAGGATTTTCGCATGACTCGCCCCCAATCCCCTGTTCCAGCCGACCGACTCCACCCACCCCTCTTCACCTTCGATCCGGATGGAGGCATTGCCGCTTTTAACCCGCATCGTCAGGTTATTTGCGTATTTATAGTGCAGATCAAACTGCCAGGCAGTATTGAAGATGCCATCATTATAATACAGGGTCTCACCGGCAGGGGTAACTTCTGAGGGTCCGGAAAATTCATTCCCGCCGACGAGTTGTGCGGTATCACAATAATGGGCACCCCAGTCGGTTAGCAGTCCGCCGGAAAATGCATCGTACCAACGGAAATGGTAAAACGTCCGGGAATAGATATAAGGAATTTCAGGAGCCGGACCGAGCCATAAATCATAGTCGAGGTCATGAGGCGGTTTGGTCAGTTCCAACCCGGTGTCAGGAAGAGGACTAACCGGAAGTGAAATTTCGATATGCCGCAATGTCCCTATTCGTCCATTCAAAATCAATTCAGCCAATTTATGATAAACAGGAAGGAATCTATCTTCCACCGAAACCTGATAAACGATCCCGGTTTTCCTGATCACATCACATAGCAAACGGCCTTCGGCTATGGTCAGTGTCGGTTTTTCGCAGCTTACGTGCTTACCTTTTAAAGCTGCCATCAGGGTGATGGGTACATGCCAGTGATCAGGGGTCGATATCTGAACGGCATCGATGGATTTGTCTTCTAAAAGTTCCCTGAAATCCTGATTCACTTTGCAATCTTTTGATTGATAGGTTGTATCCACCAGATCCTTCGCACTCATCGCTCTTGACCGACTGACATCGCAAACACTGACAACCCGGCACAACTCGGGATATTTAAGGTAATGCACAAGGTTCCGGTCTGTTCCCTGCGATCCGGTGCCTATCATTCCGATATTGATCAGGTTATTGGCATGTTTTCGGCTGCAACCTGCAGCCGAAGGTAAAACACAGGCACCGGCAATACCGATGCCTGTGTTTCTGATAAAAATTCTTCTATTCATTGAGATTTCCTGATATCGATTTTTTGAATCTCCGGCCGGCTATTCGATTACAAAGCTAACCGGCGCATAGGCCTTCAGCTCGAACTTCAATTGCCCGTCACGTATCCTTAGCAACTTTCCTGCCTTCTCCCCCCGCAGACTGACCGGCTGGGCTTTCGTTGCCTTAAAACCGGCGGGCAGTGTCAGGACCACCTCGCCCGACTGGCCCGACTGTTCCCAAACCCTTACCAGCGTACCGGGAATACCCTGGTCAGCGTCCGGATTCGGGCAGAAGGCCGTTATCCGGATACCTTTGCGAGAGAGAGAGATTCCGGTTGCTTTAACTGGCAGGCTCCCGGCGGTACCGTTGGCATATCCGGTAAGGAAATCCTGCCGTAGTTCCCAGCCCGGGGTGAACAGGGCCTCCTCTTCCGAGGCTCCGGTGGCAATCGGCCAAAGTCTGACTGAAGCGCTCCATGACCCATCGATCCAGAGCGGGTAATTGGTGTTCCACTGATTGTTGTACAGGTTGGCGAACAATTCAGCCTTGCGGGGAACATAATCTTTGGTGTATTTCCATAATCCCGGTTCCCCGAGGCTCCAGAGCGGCAGATCGGACGAGGCAACACCCATTCCGTTACCGGTGGCTCCGTTTCTGACCGAAATTCCATAATCTGTGGAGAACAGCTGATGGTTCGATCCGGCTACCAGTTCATTCTCCGGACTGAACGGAGCACTCACGTGGCTCACCCGGAAGGCCGGGTTATCTATGGCCAGCGGAAAGCAGAGCCATCCTCCCTCAGGAATCAGTTCTGGAGTTTTGCCGGTCACACACCAGGTAATCTCCACATAGGGTTGTTCATTCGGAAAGAAGAAATTCAGGGTGTAACTCTCTGCCAGTCCCCAAGTATTGTTTGTATTCAGGCTGGCCCGGTCGCCCGTGGCTTTTCGGGTGATCTGCAGCGACCATCCCTCCGGCGAAATCATGGCATATGGCAGGGTGGAATCGAGCCGCGGCTTATTGAAATCATAATAAGGGAAGCCATACCAGTCATAATAGACCTGGCAGTAAGCATTCATAAATCCATCCACCTCCTTCTTTGAAAACCGCTCATGCATGAATTGCCCCAGGGCATGGGTGTTGGTGGCGGCCAGCTCGCGGCCGTCGGCCAGGCTGACCAGCGAGGCGATGCCTCCCCGTTTGATATCGAATTTCACCCGGAAATACCGGGTTTCAATACTCTCTCCTTCCAGGGATGCTGTCATGGCCGGAGTGCCGGCAACCGGAACATAGGTGCGGTAGCCGCCAGCCGGAATTTCGGTGGCCCGGAAAGAAAAGGATTGGCCGGATTGTTCAACAGGCAGCGTATTCCCTGTTTCCAGGTCTTTCACTGCCGAAGTAACCGGGGCTCCGGACAGGTTGTCAACGGTCACGATCCCGCTTCGCTTCCAAGGCAGGGGATTGAATATCACTATGCGTGGGCCATTGGTATTTATGGATTTTGCGAGACCGTTCATGCGTTCCGAAATTCCCTCCCTGGATATCTTCATGGCTTTGCGGGCATAATCGGCATGCCATTCGAAGGTGCCCAGCAGGCTGTCGTACCTGCCGGCCGCCAGTTCCTTCTTCCAGGTCGCATGGTCGGGGGTACCAAACATGGGTCCGGCAATCCCCCAGGTATGCTCCGAAAACAGGCTGCCCTGTTCGTAGGCTGCTGACAGCTGTATAGACAGATAATTATCTGCCTGTAGAGACGCATAATTATGCGTCTCTAC
>JAPLDV010000687.1 GCA_026391235.1 Bacteroidia bacterium
AATATCCGCACCGGGCAAACCTATCGCATCAATGTGGAACTGGGTCAACCGGTAAAGGCAATACAAGTGCTGAAAGGCGGTTTTTTTGAATCAACCGGCGGACAATGGATCTTTGTGGTTGATCCCTCGGGACAATTCGCAACAAAACGAACTATCCGGACAGGCCGGATGAACCCCAGATATTATGAAATACTCGAAGGATTACTACCCGGAGAAAAGGTTGTAGTTAGCCCGTATACTAATTTTGGCAACAATGATAAACTGATTTTAAATTAAGTACGGTTATTCAACCACTTAGAAATTCATCTATTTAGTTTGACTAATGAATCTCACCATTAAACAACATGATACAGACCCTCAAATTAGTGCTGGCTTTTTGCCTTCTGCTCCCTGGAAATAAAACCTTTGCACAAAAAGAATTAAATCTTGAAGAATGTATTCAAATAGCCATTGAGCGGAATATCGGGATAGAAAGGCAAGGATTGATGGTTGATCTGGCACAGGACAACCTGCAAACTGCAAAGGCAAATCAATTGCCAATTTTAGAAGGATTTTACTCCCACAATCTGAGTTCAGGAAAGACGGTTAATTATGAAAATTACACCTATATCACCAGCAAATATCAGGAAGGAAGCATAGGTATACAGGGCTCTGTTCCAGTCTTTTCTGGATTTTCAAATTGGTACCAAAAGAAATCAGCCAGGTATTCAGTTTTATCTGAAACGGATAAAAAAGCAGAATTAATAAAAGCTGTGACAATCGAGGTTACCGCTGCCTATCTTCAGATTCTATATGCTGGCGAAACGCTTGGTGTAGCTGAAGCGAAACTTGAATCCACCCGGCAGCAGCTTAAAATGAATGAGGGGTTTTTCGCAACCGGCAGGATATCAAAGGTTGAGGTCCTTACGATGAAATCCCAGCTCGCTCAGGATAACCTGGCTAATATTCAAGCTGACAATGATGTTAGTACAGCCTATTTGACACTATTTCAAATACTTAACCTGGATAATGAAGAGGGACTCCGGATTAGGAGACCGGCCAATCTTGATGGACACTTTACCCCGGACCTCAATGATCCTGAAAAAATCAACGATTATGCCCAGGTTAACCATCCCGGGATCTCGTCCTCGGAACACCTGGTTCAAAGTCGTGAATCACTGGTTTCGGCCCTGCGGGCGGGATTATCACCTTCGGTTTCACTTAACGGGCTGGCCTATTCAAGGTATAGTCAACTAGGTGTCGATCAAACGAATCCATCCTCACAGTACCCATATTCCCGGCAGCTCAAGGATAATATGTACAGCAGGGCATCGGTTAATTTAAGCATTCCCATTTTCGCGAAGTTACAAAACAGAAGCCGGATCAATCAGGCCAGTAACCAGGCCAGGGATGCCCGCCTTACGCTGGATCAGAAAAAACTATCCATACGCCATGATATTCAAATGGCTTATCTGGCTGCAATTAATGCAAGGGCCAAATACGAAGCAACTGCTGAAGCCATTATGAGTGCCAGCGAATCCTTTAATATGGCTCAGGAAAAATATAAAGCAGGAATTACCTCATCAGTTGATTATAAATTAGCTCAGAATCAACTGATTCAGGCTCAATTGACTCAAATACAATCAAAATACGAGTTTATTATCCGATCCAAAATTCTTGATTTGTATCTGGATAAACCGGTAACACTGGAATAATTTTAATATAAAATAGGATAATGCCATGATTACTAAGGGACTAAAACGCCTCAATTGATATTCTAATACCTTGCGGAACCGCTTATCCCATTATCTGACCATTAATCATTTTTCTCTTTCAGTTGATCCGGGGGATCTATTCCTTTGATCCCTAAAAGAATAAACCGTAATGTTTTTTTGTAGTCAATAGAAATGGTAAAGAATATCAGAGTACTTTTTCTAGCTTTATTCTGTATTATCAGTATGAGCTCAATGCAAACCCAACCCTATAAGGCACCTCTCAATCAGGTGGAATTACTGAAAAAGTTTATCGGAGCCTGGCAATGTGAATTGGGTGAAGATACGATTCTGATTGCGGAAAATGTACCCTTTGGTACCGGAATGATCGGTACCAGCCACATCAGTGCGAATGGCAAAAACCTCGATTCTGTGAAGCAACTATTTGGGTATGATAAAAATCTGGATAAGTTTATTATTGCCGAAC
>JAPLDV010000410.1 GCA_026391235.1 Bacteroidia bacterium
GAGCTCGGCCATTGACCATGATTTTGAGAAGATTACACCTTACAGCTATAATGTTCTGCTGGAAGATGACAATATCACGGTGGATTTTACGCCCACCGAGAGATGCGGCTTTTATCAGTTTTCACCGGAATCGACCACCGATCTTGTGCTTGTTTTTCAGACCGTCGATGAAGGCAGCTTCGATCTGAAAAATGAGCAGAACCTGCTGGGCAGTGAGGCATTCAACGGCGTCCGCGAATATGTGAATATCTGGTTCAACCGCCCGGTCAAGCAATCGGGGTATGTAGATGCCGGTGGCAAAATTGTCAACAAGTCGAAGGGTAAAGGCAAAGGAATAAAGTACTTTGTTGTTTTCAACGGCGCCGAGCAGGTGAGAATGAATTACGGGGTATCGTGGATCGATGAAACGCAGGCCGGCCGGAATCTTTTGCAGGAGATCCCCGGCTGGGATTTCAATAAAGTGGTTGATCAGGGCCGGGACGCATGGAACAAAGAGCTCTTGAAGATCAAAGTTAAAGGAGGTACTGAAAACCAGCGGATCACCTTCTACACCGCATTATACCGGTCGATGGAGCGGATGGTGAACATCAATGAATACGGGCGTTACTTCAGCGCTTACAATAAGAAAACGGTTAAAACCACCCACAATTTCTATGTGGATGACTGGAGCTGGGATACCTTCCGGACCCTTCATCCTCTACGCTTCCTGATCAGTCCCGACCGCGAGGCGGATATGATCAAATCCTATATCCTGATGGGCGAGCAGAGTGGCTGGATGCCCACATTTCCGCAGGTTTCTGGCGATGCCAAATGCATGATCGGCCATCATCAAGCGGCTATCATTGCCGATGCCTGGATGAAAGGGATCCGGGGATTCGATCTGCAACGTGCCTATAAGCTACTGAAAAAGAATGCTATGGAAGGAACCATGATTCCGTGGCAGGAGGGTCCGGCTACTGAACTTGATAAATTCTACCGCGAAAAAGGTTGGTTCCCCGCCCTTGCGCCCGGTGAAACGGAAACAGTAAAGCAGGTCAGCACTTTCGAGAAAAGGCAGGCGGTGGCGGTTACTCTCGAAGAATCGTACGACGACTGGTGCCTGGCCCAGCTGGCCGGCGAACTGAAACAAACCGATGACGCAAAACTTTTCCTGGCCCGTTCAGGCAACTATAAGAACGTTTATAATGCCGCCACCGGGTTCATGTCGCCCAAAAAGGCCGATGGAACCTGGGTTGAACCTTTCGATCCGAAAACCTCCGGCGGTACCGGCTGCCGCGATTACTTCGCTGAGATCAACTCCTGGAATTATACCTGGTTTGTACCGCATGATATTGATAATCTGATTAGCCTGATGGGCGGCAAGGAGAAATTTACCAGCCGCCTGGATCAGTTATTTGAAGAATCCCTCACCGGGTATGCCAAGTGGACCACCATTGCCACCCAGCCCGATGCCTCGGGTATCGTTGGTCAGTTTGTGATGGGCAATGAGCCGGGATTCCATGTCCCTTATTTATATGTCTATGCCGGTGTGGCCTGGAAAACCCAGAAACGGGTGCGACAGCTCATGGATGCCTGGTTCCGCAACGACGTGATGGGGATCTGCGGCGACGAGGACGGCGGCGGACTCTCTTCCTGGTATGTTTTCTCCGCGATGGGCTTTTATCCGATGACCCCGGGAAAACCGGAATATGTCATCGGCAGCCCGATATTTGAAGAGGTAACCATTAACCTTGGAAATGACAAAACCTTACTGATAAAGGCTCAAGGCTCAGGGCTGAAGGCTCAAGATAAGTACGTAGTTGGGGTGACGGTAAACGGGCAGCCGGTGAAGAATTACCGGTTCAGCCACAAGGATATTTCGCAGGGGGGGAAGATTGAGCTGGAAATGGCGACACGGCCGCTGACCGGTGGTCTGTAGGGACGCATAATTGCGTCCGCG
>JAPLDV010000028.1 GCA_026391235.1 Bacteroidia bacterium
CAAAGGAAACAGAAAATTACTAAGGCCATAAGCGCAGCGGCTTAGTCCAACTCTGTTTTATCCCTATTATGATTAAAATCAACTTAAAATTAAAATTGGAGGGTACTATGAAAAGGCATTTATTAGTTACCACATTTTTTGTCATGATCTGCTTTATGAACCTCATCGGGCAGACAGAATCTCAAAAAGCGGGATTAGATTATAATGTTTTGAATGCCTGGTCTGGGACCTGGAACATTCAAGGAGAAGCGCGAGACAGTAT
Organism: Bacteroidia bacterium; assembly: GCA_026391235.1. Next base: position 263 of record JAPLDV010000028.1, read on the forward strand.
ATCTGTACCCTACTATAAGGTAGATTGGACTCTTAAAGGCCAAAGAATATTAAGTGGCTATGCTATGGATATGAGCGCCTGCAGGACATGAGCGATCCGGCCCGTTCTCTTGATCGTGCACGGGAATACTGGCAGTAGCATGGGAGAAGTGAAAAGTGGATCCAGCAAAGGATGATGGGCCAGGAAACCCGAAATAAACTCACCGATTACTGGAAGGATCATGAAATCTCCAAGGAAAGGGAATGATAGCTTTTTCCAGCTTATATATTATCTGTAATTTTCTTCTTAAATTGTACTCCAGTATTAAGGAGTTGAAAATATCAGCTTTGAAACAACTGAAGACAGAAAACCACATAAAGCGACTTATCAAATTTCTTCTCAATATGAAAAACGGTATTAAAAATCTCGTGCTCCTAAGTGGGTTCATGCTATTGCTTGGTGGTTGTGCACCAATCTACATGGAAGATGGGAACTGGATTTTTTCACTTCTTCCTCCGAGCATATATTCTGCCTATGATTTCGACAATGCCTATGTGATAGGACTTGATTATAGGGTGCATGAACCCTGGATGCATCATGCCTTGTATGTTTCTCACTATCCACCCTATTATTACAGGTCGTCTAACATGAATATCGGTGCCGGCAGTAAGGGTATCGGCAACACGGCAATAAATGAAAATAAACACATCAGGGGTATTAATGAAAACGACATGAAACCTTATAACAGGAGACAGGTGTCAGATTTAACTAAAACACTTCCTGAACAAAGAGAAGTTTCAAGAGGTGAAAACGAGAACCGTAACTCTGACTATCAGCCAAAAATAGAACAACCAAGACGTTCACAACCGGTAGTCTACACAGACCGGCCGTTGGACAACCGGTAAAAGTTGAAAGGAACATGATGCCTCCGCGAAATACTTCAAATGCCTTTTCTTCCAGACCTTCAGGTAATTCAAATCGCAACAATTCCAGTCAGGAACGAAGGAAATAATATTTAGATTTTCTATATGCTCATAAATCAGATTCCGACATCATTTTGGAGCATTTCGGTACCCGAGATGCTTCAAAAGCTTGAAACGGCAAAAGGCGGATTGACAAGCAATGAGGCGAAAAAACGGTTGGCCCTGTATGGTTCAAATCTTCTCAAACCAAAAAAGCGGTCAGATGTATTGTCACTCCTGCTATCGCAATTTAAAAGTCCTATCATCCTCATTCTTCTTTTCGCAACCGCGTTGTCTTTTTTTCTTCGGGATCCTATTGACGCATTCATTATTCTTTTAATTGTTCTCGTCAGCGGCTTACTTGGGTTTTGGCAGGAACGCAGCGCATCGAACGCAGTGGAGAAACTGCTTTCGATCGTGCAGATCAAAGCAGCTGTCATGAGAGATGGAAGCTCCAAAGAAATTCCTGTCGAAGAAATTGTGCCGGGTGACATAGTGATCCTGAACGCAGGCGATATCGTTCCCGGTGACGGGCTGCTTCAGGCATCGAATGATCTTTTCGTGGATGAAGCCATGCTGACAGGTGAAACTTTCCCGGTTGAAAAAACGGCGGGAGAGTTGCCGGCAGAAACCGTCCTCGGTCAGCGGACGAATTCCCTTTGGATGGGGACCCATGTTGTGAGTGGCAGTGCAACTGCGCTTATTGTTCACTCGGGCAAAGAAACTGAGTTCGGCAAGGTATCCGAACGGTTAAAGCTCAGGCCTCCGG
>JAPLDV010000436.1 GCA_026391235.1 Bacteroidia bacterium
TGACCCGGTTTTGATATCCAGGTTAAACAGGGTATCGCGAGAGAAGTGCACCCGAAACTGGTCCCTGAACCGGTAAATACTATTTGTCAGCCAAACTGAGCCTATTTGGATAGCCCGGGCCTGGTATAGGGGACTTCGTTCGAGTATTGTTTTTCCGGAAAAATCATGAATGTAGAGGCAGATATTTTTATCATCCGTGTTGTTCCAACTCACCCCTTGATAACCTAACTCGGCTACCTGGTTGTCGTTCAGGATCATAACCTCATGAAAACCATCCAGTTTTCTTGGCACCATCACCTGACCCTGGCCTTTTGAGTTGTAAATTATGTACTGATAAATATGATGGGGCTGTCCGAGAATCAGGGATCCGTTCCCGTTGATGGCAAAATTGTTCAGATAGATATATTCGTAAGGTCCTTTCCCCAGATTTCCGATCTGTTCCCGGTATTTCCCTTCGTAATCAAACGCCATCAGGTATTTCTGCTGATGATACAAATAAATCCGGTTATCTGTAAAAGCCATTCGCGATACCCACCCGATCAGTGCCTCCGGCCGGTTCTCCAACCGGATCATCCGGCACGAATCCACCAGCGCTGAGATATCAAAATCAATGGTATCACGGCACTGATCCATATCGACATACAGGATGGACTGACCGTTCTCAGTTCGGGTTTCAGCGCCCGGAGAGGAACTTTTCGATTTGCAGCATGCCAGAAGAAGAGAGAGTGTTAAGAAGGTAAAGAGTGTTAAGAAGGTAAAGATTGGTTTCATGGCCAGGTTTGGATTTTGAGTATTGTCTTTTGGAGCTTATTTGTTTTTTGTTTTTTGTGGTTTGTCGTTTGTGCGAAACCGGGAGGAGTCACGGCTCCTCCCCTACGGATGTTCTGAGATAAATTGTATCTTTTCACCGACTTAAAGATACCGAAAATTAATATCCGACCGATATGAAAAAGCTTTGTTTCAATTTGTTGATCCTGTTGTTTTTGCTCGCAGGAAGTGGGATTGCGCAGGATTCAGTGTTGTTAATAGCCCTGAAGAAACTCCCTGGAATTGAAGTGGTTGGACCAACCCGTAAAAGCCAGGCGTATACCGAGGCCTACGAGATAAAATTCACCCAGCCGGTGGATCATAACAAGCCCGGCGGCCTGAAGTTCACCCAGCGGATGTTTATCGGCCATGCCGGGTTCGATAAGCCAATGGTGCTGAGCACCTCAGGATATGATGCACGCGGACTGGGCGGTGCCGAGCCGGCCCAGCTTCTGAAAGCCAACCTCATCCGCGTGGAGCACCGCTATTTTGGGCAATCGGTCCCGGATCCGATCGACTGGAAATGCCTCACCGTTTGGCAGGCAGCATCTGATCATCATGCCATCGTTCAGCTATTTAAGCAGTTGTACCCGGGTAAATGGGTATCCACGGGTGTCAGTAAGGATGGCCAGACTGCCATGATGTTCAAGGCTTTTTATCCGGATGATATCGATGTGGCCATACCCTATGTGGCCCCTCTGAATAACGCCAAAGTGGATCCGAGGATCTTTACTTTCCTGGCCAATGTTGGTACCCCGGAAGAACGGCAGAAAGTGTTCGACTTCCAGATCGCGCTGTTTGAAAAGAAGAAAAAGATCATGCCGCTGGTTGAGGAGTATTGCAAAAAAAAGAACTGGACCTTCCCGATGGGTATCGACCGGGCCTATGACCTGAACGTACTTGAGTTTCCGTTTGCCATGTGGCAGTATGGAGTGAAGAAGGCGATGGACCTGCCGGGCAAGGAAGGTAAAGCTAAAGAATTGTTTGATATGATGATGCCGGTAACCGACCTGATGTGGTTCAGCGATTTTGGGTTGAAGCAGTTTCTTCCGCACTATTACCAGGCCATGACCGAAATGGGCTATTACGGATACGATGTGAAGCCTTTCAAAAAGTATATGAACGATAAAACGTTTATAACATACGATTTTGCCCTGACGCCGTACGGTTTGGATACTACGTTCAATCCCAAAACTTTGC
>JAPLDV010000199.1 GCA_026391235.1 Bacteroidia bacterium
ATGAAGACTATTCCGCCATGCAAAAGAGACTATATTTCGATTTACTCTATCCATTAGTGGAGGACATTTCGATCAGGCGTGCGGTGATCCTCATGGGCCCGCGCAGGGTGGGAAAAACCGTCATGATTTATCACATCATCAATGCTTTGCTAAAAAAGGATGTATCCCCTCACCAAATAGCTTATATATCGGTTGAAAATCCTTTTTTCAATAAAATGCCCTTGGAACAACTGTTTAAAACCTGTCTAAAAGTTACTGGTCAGGAATCAGCAAAAGGCTGGTACGTATTTTTCGACGAGATCCAATACCTGAAGGATTGGGAAGTGCACCTTAAATCATTGGTCGACAGCTATCCGTATACGAAATTTGTTGCAAGCGGCTCAGCGGCAGCTGCACTCAGGCTGAAAAGCAACGAAAGCGGCGCCGGCAGGTTTACCGATTTCATGCTTCCCCCGCTCACCTTCAACGAATACATTCATTTGCTGAAGCTGCAGCATTTAATCATTCCTGAAAAGATAGACTGGGACGGGAACGTTACCAATTTTTTTGGTACTACCAACATCGCTGTTTTAAATGAACATTTTCTGAAATACATCAATTACGGGGGCTATCCTGAGATTATCTTTTCGGAAAGGATGCAGGTCAATCCTTCACGATTTATCAAATCCGACATCATTGATAAGGTGTTGCTCAGAGACTTACCAAGCATATATGGCATAGAGGACGTGCAGGAGCTGAATTCACTGTTCACCACCATTGCCAATAACACCGGACAGGAGTTTTCATTCGAATCCCTCAGTCAGGCTTCAGGCGGAGTGGAAAAAAGCACCATTAAGAAATACATTCAATACCTTGAGGCTGCTTTTCTTGTTAAAATTATTCATCGGATCGACCATAACGCCAGAAAATTCAGCAGGGTTAATTTTTTCAAGATTTATTTAACCAATCCTTCCCTGCGAAGTGCCCTATTTACACCACTGCAGGCTACTGATAAAGCAATGGGTGCCATGGTCGAAACTGCCATCTATGCCCAATGGCTGCAAAGGGAATGGTTCGAACCCTGGTATGCCCGCTGGACAAACGGGCGGTTCCAGGGCGAGGTGGATATGGTAGGCTTATCGGCCCAAAACTTCACTCCGGTATGGGCACTGGAAATAAAATGGAGCAACCGGTATTTCGAAAACCCCGGAGAACTCAAGTCCCTGCTGACATTTTGCGGAACCAACAAATTGAATTCCGCGCTGGTCACCACCATCGACAAGTCAGGCAGCCGCGAAATGCAACAATTAAAACTTCATTTTCTTCCTTCCTCGCTGTATGCTTATACGGTAGGAAAAAACACTATTCTCCAAAAACTGCAGCGCTATTGATTTTCAGGTGTGGCTCCATAAATGGTACTTTTCCACTTGCCATTATTAATGCAAGATCCTTACCGGCCCAAGCAATCCCTACTCCAGCAACGGTGTATCTGCCTTAAGCATATCGAACCGGAAGCTGTCGTGAGTTGTGGTGAAACGTTTGTCTTTTGGCAGGCTCAGATCGCCCACAACGCGGTTAGCCCAAAGATTGATCACGTCGATTTCCAGTTCGTTGCCTGAAGGCTTGACGGCTTCGGTTATCTCAACTCGCCAGGGAGCGCACCAGAGAATTCCGAGTTTGTTGCCGTTCAGGCGCACTTCAGCTACATTCTTTACGTTACCCAGATCGAGAAACAGTTGTTTGGCTGTTGCTTTCTCCTGGTTCAAATCGAATGTTTTCCTGTACGTGGCCTTGCCCGAGTAGAACCTGATTCCCTCTTCCGGTCGTTTGGTCCAGCTCATGAGTCCGGGAAATTTCACTTCGACCGGGCCGCCCCACTGCGGGTCGAATGCAACTTTCCAGGAACCATCCAGTTCGATCAACTCCACAAGCTCAGGGAAATTCCCTTCGGCTTTACCGGCGGCATCAACGGATATTGGCTTTCGGAACACAACGAAATAGCAGCCGAAACGATCTAATTCCAGCGACAAAGCGGTGCAACCATCGGCCTGCCGGAAGGCACCCGCCTCGCGCATCTCACCGCTAACGGCATTCCATATCTCAGGTTGTTTTCCGGCGATACGGAAAGTAAACTCCCGCATTTCAGGACGATTGGTCCGGTTGATAACGAAATAGATCTCTGCATCACCGTTGGTTCGATGAATATAGTCGAATTGCTCCGGCTGCGTGTCCTGTCCGGTGAAAGTAAAATCGGGTTTTATACCGTCGGCGAGCAGGACCTCGCGCGGTGATTTGCCCCAGATTACGCGGCCCTTGCCGAACCGGCGTTCGGTACGGGACTTTCCGTCCAGGTCACCCCAGACTTCAGCAGCAATCTTAAGTACCTGTTCATCGCACTCCGGCCAGTTCTTCAATTCGGCGGATCTCTCAGGCGGCGGACCCACCACGGTGGCACCATCACGAACCAGCTCCCGGATCTTCTTAGCCACCTCAATTGACATTGCGGTGGATGGCACTTCGGAAACGGACAATCTCTGGTAATTGCCAACCTGACGGCAGATCTCAGGTGAAGTAGAAGTACAATTCTGCAGTACCAGCATCCGGTAGCTCATGCCATCGGGCAGTACGATGCGCCCGTCTTTTACCGACATCCGCGTGAGCAGCACCTCTGCATTGCTATAGTCGCAATCATAACCTGGACCAAGCGAAGGATCGATATATTTAGGTGGCGCCAGAGTTGGCGGCCTTTCGCCCAGATAGAAGCAAACGTCGCCCACAAACTTCCCCTGCTGAAGCAGGTACTGGCAGCGCGCCAGCCAGGTGAAGAATGGCGCCGACTGCTCCCACCAGGTGATGTTGGGAGTCCAGTGCTGGCCCGCGCAGAATTCATATCCGGGCTTGCCGTCGGACGGCGGCTGGCACGTAGCCTGATGCAGCATGAATCTATTGATCCCCTCGCAAAATGCATCGTTGGCATACGGCTTCATATCGGAAGGCCCCAGCGACCAATGCGTGCGGTCCTGCTCTTGCTGGGTAAAGGCCTCGGCCATCGCCTCCCGCTTGCCGTAAATGTGGGCTGCCGTGGCGGTTTGCTTGAGATTGAGCCGAAGATGCCGGTCGGAATTGTATCCGCCGGGCGCATTATAATGGCCGTTTACCCAGAACTCACCGGCAGGTATGTCGCAACGCCCGAGGTTTTTCAGTGCATCCTGGGGCGGAATGTCATTGGGCCCTCCCGCTTCATTGCCCACCTGCATCCCGTTTTTATGGCACAACTCTGCGAACCGGCCGTAAAAATTCTCGGCAATGCAATCCTGGATCGTGCGGTCAAAATCGTCACGGAAACGAGCCGAAACCAGTGAATCGACCACCGTATATCCGGCCAGAACCGGTATCCAGGGCTTCAGGTCGTAGCCGCGGAACCTGAAAAACTGATTGGGGAAATCCTGGGTCCAGGTCAGCTTGCCGCACTCCCAGCTGTCGGACCATAAATAGGCCAGTTTTCCACCCGCCTTTTTAGCCTCCTCAATAACCACTTTACCCAGGTGGTCGAAATGATCATCAAGTGAAGCGGTGCTGAGATAATCAATCTCATAACCTGCCCCTCCCTCGAACGTGTCGCCTTTTGGATACGCATACCACCGGCTCCACGGGTGTCCGGTCAGGGTGTAGCCGGTCCGCAATATCACCCATTGACCCTCCGGCACATCCCACTCGAACTGGCCGTCGGGTTTCAACTGAGCGGTGAGATCGACAACTGATTTGGGTTCTAGTTTTTTCTCATCTCCCGATACCTGGAAGGCCTGCACCCAGATGTCATGATAATACCCTTCAACCATCTCGGGTTGAGGTAGCTTGCCTGAATATTTTTGCGGTCCCGTGACTTTCACATCGGTCTGCACAACCTTCTTCATGGCATTATCGGGGGTAACCCAGGGGCCCATCATCGTCCAGCCGCCTGCCAGGTTAAAGCCTATTTCGATTTTTAACCGTTTGGCTTCCCTGATCGCGTGACGAAAAAGTTCGCGCCACTCGGTCCCAAGAAACTCAACCCCCAAAAGCGGGGCCTTCCCGGCATATCCTCCGGTACAAATCAGGTTGACACCGCTGATCCCTTTCGCACGGAACTCCTCAAGGTCCCGTGTAATCCCCTCCTTGTCCACCCGGTTGAACAGCCACCACCAGTAAACCCTGAGTTTTGCCGCATCCGGCGGTGCAATAAATGAAGTCCGCAATGAATCTTTACTCCCTGTGGCAAAATCCTGTGCGTGTATTAAAGGAGCAACAAAAAACAGGCTCAAAAAGCAAAATAAAATCTTTTTCATAAGCATAGATTTTCTCAGGTATAGACGCTTTGGTGCACCAATTTTCGTTTTCTATGAGTTAGAGAAACCAAAGGTAGCGATATAAACATTGAACGCGATCACCTCACCTGGCTTTCCGGGCTTTGTGCTGCCACGATCCACCTCACCCCCCGGCCCCCTCTCCCGCGCTCACTCCGCTCGCGCTCCGTTCACGGGAGAGGGGGGAGTCAGCAACAGCGAAATGTAGGGAGAATTCGAAAATCGTTCTCATTTAATTCCTTCATGGACAAAATATTGTTTTGTCTTTATTTTAAAACAAAGTCATGCAGATGTGGGCTCCCCCTCTCCCGTGAACGGAGCGCGAGCGGAGTGAGCGCGGGAGAGGGGGCCGGGGGGTGAGGTGGATCGATCGCGGCAGCAGGGAGCTCGGAGGGTCACGGAGTAAGGAGGATTGCAAAAAAGAGTATCAACAACAAAATTATAACGTGCTTGCCCTTCTGAACCGTTCAGGTTCATCCTTTCTTTCCTATATTTGGAGAATATCATCAATATTTGTTAACCATGAAAAGAAGCGAGATCAATCAGATCCTTATCCGGGCAAAGGAGTTTATGCAAAGCAAACAGTTCATGCTGCCTCCGTGGGCTTACTGGA
>JAPLDV010000036.1 GCA_026391235.1 Bacteroidia bacterium
CATAACCAATTGATTATAAACCAAATGCTGGCCAATCAGGATCATTTTTAATTTCTGTGAAAATTTTCGGGAAATTTCGATATTCAGATCCCTGAAAAAGACGTCTTTGCCAATTTTAAAAAACGGTGAACTATAACCAAGGGTACCGCTGGTTCCGATTGGTATAGTATCATTTATGGCATTTTTCGATATCGAGTTAGCCGCCGAGAAATTTAATCCGATCTGTGTGCCATAGACACCACCAAGTTTTGTTCCACGCTTGATCTGGTAACTGATCTCCCCCTGGATTCCCATTTCGCCATTGGGCTGAGAAGAATAGGGATAGATATTCATCAGACTGTAGATCTGGTTCTTAGAGATTGCCGGAAGATAGTTGACCATCAGCTTATTTAGATTCTCAGTACGATCGCTACGGAAGCTCATATTATCCACCCGCTTTGCAGTTCCATTGATCCCCAGCCTGTTTATTGAATAGCTGGCATTCAACAAAAACGCTTCGCCAGGTTTATAAATAAAATTATTATCTGCTGAGGGATCGTTAATCTTCCGGGCATACTCGGAGCCGATACTTAATCCGCCGCGGTTCAACTGCAACCGGGGTGCCCAGGCTCCAACATTTTCCGGAAGTTTGTAAACCGTAACAGCAATCCTGATCCAAACTGTTCATAAAAGCTGCCAACAGTAAATCCCAGGTCTTCGGTCTGGTAATCGGCAAACAAATAGGGTATACCTACACCATCAAACTTTGGATCGTATCCCTGCAATGCATTCAGATAACCTTCATAGCGCATGCCGGCAGAAAATTTTCCCCAATCGAACCGTAAGTTTGCATAGGAATTTGATGACAATTTTTCATTAACCTTAGGAGCCCCGATCAATGAATCCGGACGATAAACCTGCGCATCAACCTGGAAATTCCCGCTCAGACGGCCGGTTGTCTGTCCATGCAGGGTGAGCGGCAGAAGCAAAAACATAAGCATTGGCATTAGCAGCAAGCAATAGGCAGTTGGCAGGGGGCAGCACGTAGAGACGCATAATTGCGTCTGCCGTTGAAGTAGCAGTCGCAGCGGCATCATGGAGATGCCACCACCCGACAGAAGTCGGTTCTGCCGGATAGAACGCCCAGACTGAAGTCCGGGGTTAGTCATAATGCTGATGTTAGCTATATAGTTCATTGTCAATTGTCACTCAGAAGACGCAATTATGCGTCTCTACAATTTTCTTCGTCACAGGTCACTTTTCAATCGTCACTTTCTTCACCGCCTCTTTGATCTTTCTGTAGAGTTCCGCTTCGTCACCCTCAGCATAGGTGGTATGCTGCCAGAATAGGTTTCCCTTAGCATCATAGAGAAAGGTGTGGGGAACATTGATAACATTAAGTGCGCGTTTGAAATCACCATTAACATCGAGCACCACCTTGAAATCCCAGCCCCGGCTCGAAACAAACGGGGCAACTTTTGAGGAACTTCTTGAATCATCGATACTTACAGCAACCAATTCCACTCCGGTCGCTTTCTGCCAATCAGGCAAAATCTCATAAATGGCATTTAGCTCCTTCAGGCAGGGCTTACACCAGGTCGCCCAAAAACTCACGATCAAAGGCTTTCCGGAGGTTGCCAACTGATCGGATTGAATCCATTTTCCGTTCAAATCCTGTACCCGTACTGATGGTATTGCGTTTTGTGAAAACGTTAACGAACTGAAAATCAGCGAAAATAAAAGTAAGAAAACTTTTCTCATGCCATCAGGATATGGTTTACAGCCGCGAATTTAGGAAAAATCCTGGCCGATAACCTGAATTTTTCATCTCGGAATTCAGAACTCTCAATCTGTCCTAATCCCTGAGCCTTGAGCCTTGAGCCTTGATACTTACTTGAGCCTTGAGCCTTGAGCCTTATTCATTCAAGAGTTCCATTAGAAGGATGGTGTCCCCTACCTCAAGTTGATGTACGACCTCCATACCCTCCAAAACAAACCCGAAGCCGGTGTATTTGGCATCGAGGTGCGGCGTTGCAGAATGGGTAATGTACCATTGACTGCCTTCAGTATCCTTGCCCGATGAGGCCATGCCAAGAGTTCCCTCCATAAAGGGCGTCGGGGAAAATTCAGAGCGGATGGTAAATTCCGGCGCTCCCCAGCCGTCACCGCGGGGACAACCATCCTGCATCACGAAGTTGGGTACTACACGATGAATGGTAAAATTATTATAAAAACCTGATTCGATCATTTCTACAAAGGCAGCTGCTGTGCCCGGACACCATGTGACGTTCAGCTGTACAATGAAGTCGCCCTTGCTGGTTTTGATCAATACTTTTTGCTTTGGCGTCAACCGGCTAACTATTTGCCAGTTAATCGGATGATTATATACTGGCGGACTAACCTGAAGCGGAGGCCGGCCTTTGAGCCAGGCAAGGGTTTGATTCACCTCCGCGAAAGCCTCAATCTTTGCAGGATGATTCACCTTAGCCATGGCTGCTTCAAGAAACCCGGTATCGGCAATCTTTTCCTTATAATTTAATTTCGGATCGCGGAGAACTCCGGCAGCCAATGCAACTAAAGAGGTTTCCACTGATGCGGTCGCTACAACCGGATTCTTGGCCGAATTAAACTGCTGTTCTACAAAAACATACTGACCCGGATCACTCTTCAGGGTTTTAAGATACCATGCCCTTTCAGATGGTCTGGCTGCACTATTTACCGATTCGAAAATCAGTTTCTCAACCTTTTTCACTAATCCCGGCTTTCCCATTACCAGCTCCAGTGTTTTTCCAAGCAATATCGACCTGCTTCTCCAGTTCTTTGTTACCTTGATGGTGTTGAGAAGCACAGAAAGGTCAGTGTAAACCGCATGCCGCTGCACCGCTTCGGCTGCTGCCACCGACAAATTCGGATCGGCACCCTCGACAAACCGAAAAACCGTTTTTGATGCTTCATTCCATGGAATAAGTACCATGGAATTCAATATGTTAACCTTAATCCGATAATCAGCATCCGAATTGAGGATACTTTTTACCAGCGGCCAGGCTTCTTCACCTTTTGCCCGGATAACGGCCTTGATCAGGTTCGAACGAATTTCCTGGCTCCGTTCCCTTTGATAAGCCTTTTCCACTGCTGCAGGAACCGTCTGCAGCCAATCCATCCCGGCGTAACGGCCCAGAAAGTAAGAAGCGTAAATCGATCCCGCCAGGCTGGTTCCTGTGCTGATCAGTTTCAGCATCCGTGAGTTTCCTGCAACCGAAGTAATTCCGCGCATTCCGAACCGAAAAATCCCCATGGCCTGACCTTCAGTCTCCTGGTAGGGACAATCTATCCCGGCAATAAAATTCAGATCTTCTTCAGTCCCGCATTTCCCCAATGCTTCATAACACATACCCCTGACGAGCTCATTGGTGTCACTTTCCAGCACCTTTCTGATGATCGGAACGGTCGATGGGTGGTTGATCTGGCCCAATGCCCAGGCACCGATGATCCTAACCCTCTCTTGTTCGACCTGCATGGCGGAATAAATTGTATCTGCAATCCCGATTGCCTGCACACTGCCTAAACAAAACAGGGCTTCACCACGATAATTGGGATCCGCATTTTTCAAATATGGAAAAAGACCCTCAGCATCACGCCTGTCCGCAATATCATGTATCTTCCTGATAATCGAATCATTGTATTTGTTGACGGCCTGTCCCCACAACGGCATAACCCCCACAACCATCACAACCATCACAACCATCACAACCCCTCTTACCCCTCTTAACGTCCTTAACGTCCTTAACGTCCTTAACGTCCTTAACGTCCTACCGTATCGCTTCATATAGTGTTTGCAGTATTGATTTTCGAATATACAGATCAGACAGCTTGTTATTATCGCGGGTTGGATATACCCTATTGCTCAAAAACACAAACAATAAACCTGATTCCGGATCTGCCCAGACGAAGGTCCCGGTATAACCCGAATGGCCAAAGCTGGCGGGTGGTGCCGATGGACAAGGATAAGAATCTTCAAAACTCAGGGTATCATTTCCAACTGATGGCTTATCGAACCCAAGTCCACGGCGGATCCCGACCGAGTCATACTGGTAACGCGTAAATTCGCTTATGATTTTTGGAGAGAGAAATTGTTTTCCGCCATAGGTTCCTTTCCACAAGTACATCTGCCACAATTTTGCCAGATCTTCCGCGGTTCCGAACAAACCGGCATTGCCGCTGATACCGCCAAGCATGGCAGCCCCTTCATCATGCACATACCCGTGAAGCAGCTCCATCCGGAAAAAAGTATCGCGCTCAGTGGGAACAATCCGGTCTCGAGGAAAATAGCGCAATGGATTATAGGTTAGGGTTGATGCTCCTAAAGGCTTATAAAACTCACCCTTCAGGTAGGCTTCAAATTTTTTCCCGGTCAGCTTTTCAATAATTTTCGGCCACAGGAGAAAGCTCAGATCAGAATAGACATATTTCCTATCCTTTAGTAAGGGTTCCTCCCGTATCTTCTTATATATCTCTTTATCATAGGATTTGTAACGCCACAATCCTTCCGAGACTCTTACCTGGAAAAGCCGGGTGGAATCCGGCTTAAGGGTATTCTCTTTATAAGTTCCATCAGGATTTTTAGCGTCGCGCCAGAAAGGTATCCAGGCAGCCAGCCCTCCGCAATGCGCAAGTACTTGTCTAACTGTCATATATTTCTTATCTGTACCCCGAAAATCGGTCCAGAACTTTGAGAAGGGATCGTCAAGATTGATCTTTTTATCCTGAACAAGGCGCATAATGGCAAGCAGAGGCGCTGATACCTTGGTTACGGATGCCATATCAAAAAGGTCGCCCTGCCCGACAGGCTGTTTCGACTCATAAGTATGATATCCGTAACAGGATTGAAAAATTACTTTCCCGTTCCGTGCTGTAAAAACTTCACATCCGGGGAAAGCACCCAAGGCTATTCCTGCCTGGCAGATTGAATCAATTTTTTTTTTAATATAGCCCGAATCCATTCCGGTAGATTCCGGAATGGTATATGAAAATCGTATACCGCCCTGTGTATCAAGTCCATCGCCGTCATTAAAATAAGGCTGCACTGTAACCGGCAACCTGCCAGATGCCCCGATGCCGCCGAAGATCAGCTGAGCAGTGAGATCCATGGTTAGTTCCGACTCCTGATAGGAAACAATCAACCCGGCCAGTTTTCCGGGATCCCGTAGCTTACTGATGGCATAAGGATTGCCGAAAATCACAGCAATTACCGGAACCTTTTCGGAGAGTTGACTAATAAAATCGGTTTCAGCGGCAGATAATCCGAAATTTTTCGCCGACCGCTGGTCCATATTTTGAATCCCGATAATTACCAGATTATAAGGTAATAGTTTCTTTATTAAAACATTTACCTCTTCAAGTGTTGCCTCGTATTGCATCTGGTACCGGTCGATCGAGGCATAGCTGTTCAAACGGCGTTGAAAGATCGTTTCTTCAGTGCGCCCAAGCATGACGGAGGCAATGTTTATCTTTTCAAGATTTTTAACCGGTATCAGGCTATCCCTATTTTGCAGAACGGTTAGAGAAGCTGCCACTAGTTCCCGGTTGATCAGATCTGCCCCGGGAGTGTTCAGCCTCTCCGGCAAGCTGTCGGTGTTCAATGGTTTCCAGGTGTTAAGACCGGTCCAGTGTTTTACAGACAGTATAGCCTTGCACCGTTCTTCAATATCCAACTCTGAGATTCTCCCGGTCCGGATAGCTTCTTCAATCCCACCGACTGCGAGTTCCACATTTTCGACATAAATAAGCAGGTCATTTCCGGCTTCGAGGGCTTTGACCTCGATCTCACCGGGAGGATTTGAAGAAGTAACCCCCTTCATATTCAAGGCATCAGTGACCACCAATCCCCTGAATCCCATTTGTTTCCCAAGAAGATCGGCAATTACTGAATGGGAAAGGGTTGTTGGTATGCCGGATTGCGGTTCAAGAGCGGGCACTTCGAGGTGTGCCACCATCACAGAACCGAGGCCATCTGCTATAAGCTGCCTGAAAGGAACAAGCTCCACCGAATCAAGTTGTTCTTTGGTACGGTTGATTCGCGGAAGGGCAAAATGCGAATCGGTATCGGTATCGCCGTGTCCCGGGAAATGTTTTGCCGTGGCGAGGATGTGCATATCCTGAAGGCCATTCATATAGGCACGTCCTTTGGCTGCCACCTGATATGGATTTTCACCGAACGACCGATAATTGATCACCGGATTATCGGGGTTATTATTTACATCAACCACCGGAGCAAAATTCATCTGTATACCGGTCTCTTTCAATTGCCGTGCGATCTCAGCACCCATCCGGTAAATGATCTCATTATCACGAACTGCCCCGAGCGCCATCTGGAAAGGAAATTTGGGCGTACTGTCGAGCCGCATGGCTAATCCCCATTCAGCATCGATAGCCATGAGGATCGGAACTTTCGAAATGGATTGATAATGGTTTACCAGGTTTGTTTGCCTCACCGGCCCGCCCTGAAAAAAGGCGATTCCTCCGATGCCGTCTTCCCGGATCCAACGCTCGATCTCTGCCTGGTGCTCTGGCCCCCGGTTCGAGAATGCTGCTACCATGATCAGCTGTCCGATCCGCTCCCTCATGCTCAGCGAATTATACACCGAATCAACCCAAACCGAGTCGGCCCGGAGGTAGACCGGCGGCACCGGTTTTTGAGCGTTCACAGATAAAAAGAAGAACAGGAAGAATAAGAATTGAGAGAATAGGGCTACAACTTTCCAACTTATCTTCATTTCACGAATATAATTTGCCAAAGATAATTATAAAGAGGTTGCAGGTTGCAGGATTCAGAGTAAGGAAGAACGCTCCTAAGGGCATCCGCGGTCAGGAACGGGGTCCCCGTGTTCGCGGGGATGACAATAGCTCTTGCAGACATTATGAAGAAGCACCTGTCATTCCCGCGAAAGTGGGAACCTTTTAGCTTACTCGTTCGCTTACCGCGATATCAATAAACCTCACCTCTCCCACATTCCATTTAACAGCAATCTTTTGCGCCAGGTTGCGGCGGACGGTCCAGATCATCGGTTTGGGATCTTCATGAAGAATTCGTCCGATCAGATCCGACCAACCTTTGCCGGCCATCTCGAGGGGACCCAGCTCATCAATAACCAGAACATCGCTATGACGTATTCGCTCTGAAGTCATCCATTCATAGCCCTTCGCCAGACCATCAGGATTGATCCGGAATCTGCCAACCTTTTCCCATTGAGTATTTCCATCACTAACACAGAATTCCGTCTCTTCGCCAGTTTCTATATTCCGGATATTAAATCCACGGCGATCCCCATCAGGATCGTGAATCCCTATGGCCAGGAATCCGGATACCTTCTTCCCTTCATCGATCAGATCATCTACCATTTTACGAAGAAAAGCTGTTTTTCCCTCCTCCCTGTCTCCAATAACCAGATAAATATCTGGCAACGAGGCTTCCAGGTTCTTAAACTGTTCAAAGATTTTATCAGCCCGGAGAAGGTATCCCCTGATGACAGCCCTGAAAGCTAACCTCGGGGAAGTTCCCCTCTCTTTTTGATGGGAGGGGTTGTGGATGGTCATTCGTCGGCCGTTGTTGGCGGTCAATTCAATTATTCCCGGCAAAACCGAAAAAGCCAGTGACACTGATTTATACAGGTTGGCAAAGCCTTTCCGGAAAACCAATGCCTTCACCAAAGGGTTTTTTAATTCCGTGCTGAGGGCCGTAAAGGCAGTCAGCACCAGGAATGCCCTAAGGTTCATCATAATGCCGGCTTCAAATCCCGACCGGTCGAACCAGTGTCCAGTTGCAACCGACTGCAGGAGGATTGTTGAGAGTAAAGTGATCAAAATCATCTGAATCCAGAACCTTGGCCGAAGCAGCTGGTAAAGTGCGCGTTTATACCGAAGCAAACAGAACAATGAATACACTGCAACCGGGGGCAACCAATACTGAACACCAAACCGATTCATTCCCAGCAGGAGGATGGTAAGCACAATAATGTGACCGGCCAGTAAAATAACCGAGAACGACTGGCGCTCGCTGAATCCAAACAGGCGGTTGGTGCGTTCGGGGCTAATCTTCCATCCTGCGGTCTGAGCCTTATGCTCTCCGATATTTTCAGACACCCTCCATCCGGTAATCGCTGCCAGAGCACCGGCAACCATGTATATTACTAACAGGATAATCAATACATCTATACCATTAACTGATTCGATCTTCAGTTGTTTGGCAGCATATTGAACGAGCCGGTTTAGCAAGGTGGCAAAGTCGGTTCCAAAGAGGATCAGCAGGTTAACCGCTTTATGAAACAAGGCGCTCAGCACGGCCAGCATACCGCCGAAGATCATTCCGGCCAGATTGAGCCCGAAGACCAACAATCCCAACTCCATTAGCAAAGCTTCCATCATAATCCCCGTCATCGGGCCCAGGATGACAGCACTGGGAGAGATCGATTTCATCAGGGCGCATATCAGGCCGGCCCGCCATATAATTCCTTTCTGAGGCCAAAGTTTTAGGAATGAAACCATTAAAACCACAGCAAAGAATGAAAGGACGGATCCTGCCAGCGGCAATCGTAGATTATGAAGGAAGCTCCCGATGATAATCTCAATCGACGCCCAGATGCTACCAATTGTTGCTGCCCTCAGCCATTTATCCGACATGATTGATCGTTTTCAATAAAACGGTAAATTTAACCGGATTCAAACCACTGGATGCGTCGATAAAATAATAAGTGAGAGGGAATACTTTTTGCTTCGGTGATAATTTAAGAATCCTTGCCGTATTTTTGTAATTATGAATATCCGTCCTATTTTATTAATGTGGCTGTTACTATCGGGCCTGACAGGATTCGGACAGTCAGGCACTGTCCCCTGTGCATGCTGCGGCGATGAATATAAACAATTCGATTTTTGGATCGGCGACTGGGTAGTTTATACTAATGCTGAAATGGTTGGCTTCAATAAAATTACTAAAATCGAAGGCGATTGCATCTTGCGTGAAAACTGGAAGTCGGTGGTCAGCTCTCATACTGGTACCAGCTATAACTTTTACGACCGGAATGATAAAAAGTGGAGACACATCTGGATCGGCAGCGACGGTATATCGCTGGAGGTAAAAGGTCAGTTTAAAGACCGTAAAATGTCAATGATCAGTGATGAATACCGCGATGAGAAAGGCAACCGGATCATCAATAAAGTAACCTGGTATGTAAATCCCGATGGCACTGTGCGCCAGGTTTGGGAACAATCAAAAGACGGAGGGCAGGCTTTCTCCATTCAGTTCGACGGGCTCTACCGCCGTAGAAAGTAATTATGCTCCCTGCGGTCGCTAATTGGCTCCGCTTCGCTCCGCTAAATATGCTCGCTACGCTCGCTAATTATGCCCTTCGGGCTAAATATGCTCCGCTTCGCTACGCTAATTATGCTCGCTACGCTCGCTAATTGGCTCGGCTATCGTCTCGCTAAGTATTTAGCTCCAGGCTCAATTAGCGCGCAGCGCTCAATTAGCGACCGCAGGGAGCATAATTAGCCCGAAGGGCAAAATTACAGTTCTTCAATATGGATCCGCGCCTCGAAAAGGTCATCCGCAACGTGATCGGCAAAGCTGAAATCCTGTCTTCTGGTATAATCACTTGGCACAGCAATCACATAACATCCTGCCCGGTGCCCCGATAGTGCCCCGTTTGATGAATCCTCCAATACAATACATTCGTCGGGGTGAAGTCCGAGACCTTCAATCGTTTTGAGATAAATCTCCGGATCCGGTTTGCCGCAAATGATTTCATCTGAGGGCAGCAAATATTCGAAATATCCGGTCAGTCCAAACCGCGCAGTGGCTACATCCATAAGCATCCGTGGCGATCCGGTGGCAATCGCCAACCGCATCTTTCCTTGAAAAGCATGAATAATTTCCATTGCACCAGGCATGATTTGCAGCTCATTACGAAACCCGTCAAGAAGCATAAGGTTCCGAAGGTCAACCAATTCCTGAGCAGAATGGCTGGTAATCCCCAGCTCCTCCCGGAATATGCCCAGAGATTCAATTGGCGAACGGCCCATCTGTTTCACCCAGATTCCGTCATGCAACCGTTTTCCTAAATCAGCGGCCATTTTATACGAAATTTTGCGATAAATCGTCTCGGAATCAATCAATAATCCATCTAAATCAAAAATCAGCGCCTGATACATTTGCTTAATCGTCGAACCAATAATTCTGCAAATGAACAAAAAAGCCTATTTTTAAAACGATATGTCAACAACATTCTAAAAACTATACCCTCTTAAAACTTCAAATCCTTCAACCTGATACCTGATACCCGATACCTGAAACCTGATACCTGTTCACCATGATACGAAAACTTCTCTTCCTAACCGCCCTGGTCCTGGCCTTTCAAACCCTGGCCGGCCAGCGGCTGACCATTCTCCATACGAACGATTTGCACTCGAAACTTTGGGGATTTGGCCCCGAATCGGATTACACACCACTTACGACAAATGACGATAAAACCATCGGCGGCTTCGCGCGAATCGCATCGGTGATTTCTGAATACAAAAACAAACAAGCCGAATCGTTATTGGTTGTTGACGCAGGTGATTTCCTGATGGGATCCATTTTCCATACCGCTGAAACCAAAACAGGCTTTCAGCTGGGGTTAATGAAGAAAATGGGCTATGATGTGGTAGGTATCGGCAATCATGAATTTGAATTCGGACCTCAGGAATTGGCAAAAATTGTATCCAAATCAGCCGAGAAACCAATACCCGGACTGATCCTTTCCAATATCAGTTTCGACTCTACTAAAACAGAGGACGATAGCCTTGAAGCATTGTTTACCTCCGGAGTGATCAAACCGTACCGGATACTGGTCAGGAATGGATTGAAAATTGGTTTTTTTGCCCTGATTGGAGTTGATGCCGCAAAGGTTGCACCGGCAGTAACTCCAGCCAAATTTACCGACCGTATTCTTGCTGCAAAGTATTTTACCCATGTGCTGAAAGAGGAGGAAAAAGTTGATTTGGTTATCTGCTTATCACACAGCGGCGTGGTGTTTGATCCTAAAAAAGGCTGGCAGGGTGAGGATGTTGAACTGGCTCAGCAGGTGACCGGAATTGATGTTATCATCTCCGGCCATACTCATACAAGTCTCGTTAAACCACTGATTGTCAATAATATTCCGATAGTTCAGGCCGGATCTTTAGGCAGGTATGTAGGGAAACTGGAAATAGAGAAAACAATCGGCGGTGTAAAGGTGCTCTCCGGTGAACTGATCCCGGTGGATGATCAAATTCCGGGTGACCCGATAATCCAGAGTTTGATTGTGGAACAACAAAAACTCATCGGCTCCGACCTTTTCTCAGGATATGGCTTTAACGTTGATAAACCTGTTCTGGAAACATCTTTCGATGTCCGGTTCGACGAGTATAATAACCTGGAAACTTCAACTCTGGGCCCTTTCCTGGCTGACGCACTTTACTATTATGCACGTCAGATCGACCGCAACCCCACAGATGTTACATTGGTAACCGCCGGCATGGTATGGGATGAGATCCTTACAGGAAAAACCGGAAAACAACTGCCGGCCGACCTGTTCCGGATACTCCCTCTCGGTATGGGGGTCAAAGATGGCTCGTATGGATACTCGATGAGTAAAATCTATGTCACTGGCCGTGAATTGAAAAATATTCTGGATGTGATGTTATTGGCTAAAAACATGTCGCCCGACTATTACGGGTATTGGTCGGGTGTCCGGTATAAGATCAATCCTCTGCGGCTCCCGCTCGACCGCGTTTATCAAATCGAGCTCGGTAATGATAAGGATGGATACCATAAAATCAAACTGAATAAAGATAAATCCAAATTGTATGGAATGGTCACAAATGCCTATGTGATGGAGTTTTTCGGTATCATTAAATCAATGACAAAAGGAATTCTTAAAGTAGTGCCGAAATTTGCCGATGGAACACCCATACCCGATTTCAAGTTAGCCCTGATCGATCGCGATCCTAATCTGCCCGGTATACAGGAAGCCAAAGAGTGGGCTGGTTTGCTGACTTATGCATCCCAACTTCCCGACCTGAATGGCAACGGCATTCCGGATATGCCCGAAAAATA